>NZ_JBYSWK010000014.1:0-98109 GCF_058781025.1 Heyndrickxia sp. FW510-T9
TATTTAAGAGGTATTGCCCTTTTGAACCTTTAAAAGGACAAATGCCTTTTCTTTTTGCTTCCTTCTGTCCTTTTGTTAACTTCTAAAGGACAACTTGCTTCTCTTTTTGCTTCCTATTGTCCTTTTGGTTCCTTCTAAAGGACAATTTGCTTCTCTTTTTGCTTCCTTCTGTCCTTTTGGGTCCTTCTAAAGGACAACTCGCTTCTCTTTTTGCTTCCTACTGTCCTTTTGGTTCCTTCTAAAGGACAAGTTGCTTCTCTTTTTGCTTCCTACTGTCCTTTTGAATTCCTTTAAAGGACAACTCGCTTCTCTTTTTGCTTCCATCTGTCCTTTTGGTTCCTTCTAAAGGACAAGTTGCTTCTCTTTTTGCTTCCATCTGTCCTTTTGGGTCCTTCTTAAGGACAACTCGCTTCTCTTTTTGCTTCCATCTGTCCTTTTGGGTCCTTCTTAAGGACAACTCGCTTCTCTTTTTTGCTTCCTACTGTCCTTTTGAATCCCTTAAAGGACAACTCGCTTCTCCTTTTGCTTCCATCTGTCCTTTTGGGTCCTTCTTAAGGACAATTTGCTTCTCTTTTTGCTTCCTACTGTCCTTTTGAATCCCTTAAAGGACAACTCGCTTCTTTTTTGCTTCCATCTGTCCTTTTGGTTCCTTCTAAAGGACAACTCGCTTCTCTTTTTGCTTCCTACTGTCCTTTTAAATCCCTTTAAAGGACAACTCGCTTTTCTTTTTGCTTCCTACTGTCCTTTTGAATCCCTTTAAAGGACAACCCGCTTCTCTTTTTGCCTCCTACTGTCCTTTTGAATCCCTTTAAAGGACAACTCGCTTCTCTTTTTGCTTCCATCTGTCCTTTTGATACCTTCTAAAGGTCAACCCTCCCTTTTTTCTCTTCCATTTTTCCCTTCATTAAAAATTAATAGGGTGAGGGACTCGTCCCCTCACCCCTCAAATAGAGATTGACCAATGTATTCATTGTTTTTGATACCACGCGGAATTGCGAAAAGCCCGGTTCCAATATGAGTGGTATATTCATTTAAAGCATCTAATTTTCCAAGTTTTTGAAGCATTGGAATCAGCGATTGGGATGGTTTATTTTGAAATGAAATGAATAATAAACCAGCCTGCAAGTTTCCTGTTCTTTCGTTGATTCCATTCGTATATGAAAATGCTCGTCGATAAATTTCTTGTCCCGTGCTATGGGCAAGTCGAACATGGGAGTCTGCCGGAAGCTTTTCCATGATTACCTTATCTTTTTCGTGCTTTCTACCAAATGCGGCTCCAGAATCTTTCCGACGACCAAAAATGTTCTCTTGATCACTAAAAGAATCTCGATCCCAAGTTTCAATATGCATTTTAATTTTTCGATAGCCTAAATATGTTCCCGCTTGCATCCATTTTGGTTCGTCTTTCCCTGCCCAAATAACACGGTCATGTCCAGCGGTATCTGTTTCAGAAACATTAGCGGTGCCGTCTTTGAATCCGAACAAATTCCTAGGAGTTTCTCCTTTTGGGCGATTGATAAATCCGTTTTCCATCCATCTTACATTTGCCGTTCCAAGTGCTTCCTTAATTAAATTTCGAATAGCATGGAAGGCAACTTGCTGATTATCAGCACAAACTTGAACAATAAGATCCCCATTAGAAATGTCTCCATCTAAGGAATCATGTGGCAGCTTTGGAATTTTCACAAGCTCATTTGGCATCGACTTAGCTAAGCCAAATCGATCTTTGCCGTTTTTTAAAAAGAATGAATGACCAAAACCAAATGTTATAGTTAAATTAGATGGACCTAACCCCTTCGCTTCATTTGTGTCATTTGGCGGGAGCTGGGTATTAGAGCTATTCGATTGAAAATGCCCCTTCGTTAAGGTTGACGCAAGTTGGGTCCATGATATAAACAATGCCATGACTTTCTCCACCTGATGTATAGCGGGATCAATATCAAAAGCTGTTAAATATCCATAACTTTGATGAGGAGTGACAATTCCAGCTTGATGTGTTCCAAAGAAAGGAATTAGGTCGGAATTCTTATTCTTCTTTTTGGGTTCCGCCCCTACAAAATGCATCGCTGCACCAAGACCGCTAGTAGCAATGGCAATTCCGCCACCTGCTAAAGCTGCCATTTTTAAAATGTCGCGTCTCGAATATTCTGTTTGAGTTTTTTCCGATTCCTCTTTCATAAATCCATCAGCTCTCCTTAAAAAAGTACAAGCGCCGCATCTCGCACGTACAGATATTGTAGTCCTCGACTAAAAAATCCGTACGCCGATAGATTGCTTGCGCTAGACATTGATTAAACATTCGTTAAATAATTGATTTTACTTTCTTATCCATTAAAAAACTTTTGCAGTTTGTGCCATAAGTTTTGATAGTTTACTTAATTCATTGCTAATCTCACGAATTTGCGATTTAGTTAAGTCTGTGTAACTAACAAAAGTATCATCTGATTTTTTGTATTTCATTAGAAGTTTATTAATAGCTTGAAACTCCTCATCTAGTTCTGTAGCTAACTCTTTATTGTTTTTATTAAGAGCAGGAATAATCGCTTGATATACTGCTTCGGCTCCATCAACATTGCCTGTTAAGTCAATTAAATCTGTGTGAGAGTATCTTTCTTCTTCACCTGTAATTTTGGAAGTAGCAGCTTCTTCTAATAAATCCATTGATCCTGCAACCATTGCCTTCGGTTTTATATCTAATGTTTTTACTTTTTCCAGTAGGGCTTCCACATCTTCAACCAGTTGTTTCGCATATTTTGCTTGACCATCTAAGCTTTTCTTTTCCCATATCGCTCTTTCTATTTCGTGGAAACCAGTCCATTCTGTGTCTTTATCTATATCATTAATGCGGGCATCGATTCTAGGGTCTAAGTCTCCTAAGCTTTCCGCAATAGGTTCAATTCTTTCATAATAAACACGTGCTTTTGAATACAATGGTTTTGCTTTTTCTATATCTCCAGCTTCTACGGCTTGCGCAAAAGCTTTTGTTGATTCTACTAATTGTTCTGTTTGGTCTTGCACATAATCTTTATAATTTTTCACAGCTAAATCCATTTCCTTACTAGCTTCCACTTTCGTTTCTTTAGCGGCAGCCAAGTCTTTTAACTGTGCATCTAATTGTTCACTGTTTTTTTGCATTTCCGTCAAATCCGGCTTGCTTAAGTTAGACTGTGCATAGATTGGCTGCTGGAACCTTTCAATTTTAGCATATTGCAATGGAAAGCGGTCACGAACTTGATTTTCATAAGATAACCATTGTGTATTAATTTCTTTTGCATATTTTTTCGCATTGTCTACATCTTTATCATTGATAGCGTTTTGAAGCTTTTGATTCAAGCTTTGCATTACTTTCGTTCCTTGTTTTACTGGATCTTCCGCTTGAGAACTAGCTTGCTTATTAGATTGTTTCTCCTCGTTCCCGCAAGCAGCAAGTGCAGGTATAAGGATGATAACCATAATAATAGAAAGAATGATTGAATTTTTATATTGTTTCATCGTGGTGACGAAACTCCCTTCATTAATTTATTCTTTTGATGTGTCGCCCATTGACCTTTTATGATAATGGTAAAAGCAATGAGTAAAAATAACACTTGTGGTGCAGTGCTATACCAGGATGGGAAAATGCTTAAATGGTTGACAGATGGCAACTGATCGGAAACCGTTGATGGTAATACTCCCGCCATTTGTAAACTATGTATTCCTGATCCCATAAATTTAAAGCACAAGTAAAAAACAATAAGACTTGATATTAAGAAAAATGGTTTAAGCGGTAGCTTCGTACCGATTTTCAGCATTAAATAACCGATAACTATTAAAATACCAAAACCGACAACAATCCCTGTAATTAACTGCGATGTTGGCATACGGCCAACCATCCCTATTAAAAAGATGACCGTTTCCATTCCTTCCCGTAATACAGCAAGAAAGGCAAGCAATGCAAAAGAGAGCATTCTTTTTTGACTCATTGCTTTTTCCGTTTTGGAACGTATGAAATTATTCCATCTTTTTATATCAGAGTTGCGATGGAGCCAGTAAGCAACATATAACAACATAATACTGGCAATCACGCCAGACCAGCCATTAATAAGGGAATTATTATTTCCAAAGGCTGCAGCTGATAGCAGCATGGATACAATAATACCAACGGCAATACATGTTAGGACAGCGAGAGTCGTACCGCCCCAAACCCAATAACGAGTTGAAGTTGACTGTGCTTTTTTAGCAAAAGTCAAAAGTGCTCCAATTACTAGGAGTGCTTCTAATCCCTCTCTAAGTGGAATTAAGGCAGCGTCCCACATTCCATAGCTACTAGAGGATAGAGATTTTAAATTTGTAATCATTTGTGAAATCAAAGGAAGAGCTTTTTCTCTTGTTGATGGTTTTGACAAGTACGCATTCATCATCACAAGGTCTTTTTCGGATTCAGTGTAAATAGATTGCGACTTACTCACAACATCACCTTCAACAGATAACCAATCCTGCTGAAGTTGCACTATTTTTGCCTGTGCCGTCGCCCATTGTTTATTTTCTAATGCTAGCCTGGTGGCTTCCAAATTTTGAATGTAGCTATCCATGGATGAGTGCTTTTCTTTATTTGCCCCTCCATATAATCCACTTTCATAATCCCGAAAAGTTTGGATAAGAGTTTGCAGATCTTCTGTTGCACTTTTGTCATTATTTAAAATGTCAATGGCAGCAGTACTAATCTGTTGATTTATGTCAATTGATGCATCAGGAGAGTCCTCACGAATTTGAATGTGATTTTTCTGCCACCAATTTTTGAAATTGGTAAATGCTTGATCTGCTTCTTTGCTATTTTTATTATTTAAAGCTGTTACGGCTGTCTCCAAATTTGATATTGCTAGTTTGATATCGACCTTATCTTTTGCATAAGTAAAGTTAGGCAATATCAGCAATAAAGAGAATATGCCAATCATTATCAGAAAAAGGCCTTTCCATCTATGTAAAAACACTTTCTCTCCACCTTCCAAAACAAGATAATGATAATCATTATCAATACATATTATAGTTTATTGCGACTTAGAACAACTGTCAATACCAAATTAAATCCAGTGTTATATATTTGGACATCATTATTACTTATTATTGCAAAAAAAGAACATAGGGGTGCCACCATAAAAAGTAGATTTTCAACATTAAATGTATATCCAGATACAAAAACAGCCGATTTTCACCACTTTATGGTGTAACCGGCTTCATTTTATTATTTGTTTAACGATAACAATGATTAAATAGAAGTAACACTTTTCGAATCAAAGCGATTTTCACCAAAATAATCAATGCGAAACAACCAACTTAATTAGTCGATACTTCTACTTGATCCTGGTTCACTAACGGTTTTCTCACTACCTTTACATCGTAAAAGGTCGTTTTATTTTTTATTATAAATTCAGGTACTCCCCCACGATGAGCATGCGCTTCTTTAAACTCATTACTTTTTAACCAGCCATTAAAGCCGTCTTTGTTTTCCCATCTTGTAACAATCGTCACTTCTTCATAATCCTTTGTATTTTGAGTTAATAATACTTCAAGCCCTACAAAACCCTCTTTTCCTTCAATTTTACCTACTTTATTAAAACGATTAATGAACTGCTCCGCATTCCCCGGTTTTAAATGTACTGTATTGGTTACAATATACATGTATCTTCCTCCTATTTTCTTGAAAATTTTCATTTCCAATTTATGAAGCTATCGCATTGTCTAGACTCTTCTATGTTTTTGCCTCTCTCTTTACTAACTTAGCATGAATGACTAATCTTCCTTTTAATGGATCTAATGAGTAATCACATGTAGACAAAGTCACTATTCGATCTTTACCTGAAAATGATATATTCGTTTTATAGATGGATTTCTTTTTCAACTCATCAATGAAGGTCAAGAAATCCTTTTCTAATGGAAAATTTGTCTCAATATAGTAGAAATCTGAGGTCGTCTGATATACTGAAAAAACCTCTAAATCGTAACCTTGATATAAGGTATCGTAATAGATGGTACGATGCTTCTGAAAAAAATCCTTGTCTAAATATTTCTTCAGTTGTCCAAACATGGAGCCATCTTTCATTCTGTGACCATAAAGTATCGTGTTTTTTTCCGTTTTGGATTTTATATCGTTACGATAGTCCATAAAAATACTTCCTGCTCGTGCTGGATCATTTTTATAATTTCGATTTAAATAGTAGTTATTATCCTTCGCTTGGAGTATTGGATAATGAATCTGCGTGTCATTGATAGTAATCCATCCAACTATATCTTTATTTATTACAAGCAGTGGCTTGAATTGTTTCCTAATTTCCCCTTTATTCGATACCATTTCAGTCTGTTTACTATTGTCATAGATTTTCTGCGCTTCTCCTAAAACTTTACGATTTTGATAATAGCTATTAAAAATGATGAAAAGCTGATATCCAGAATAAACAAATACAACAATAACTATTACTGTAAAAATACGTTGGATTAGTGTTGACAGCTTTTTCATCATAATCATCCTATCTGCTCATCTTGCTTTGTGTAATTAAATACCTAAAGGAACCATGTATAACCCGGTTAAGTTATTTCGTTGAAGAGCTACATCTACTCCATAAATTTCTTTAATAGTCTCTTCCGTAATGACCTCATCAGGGATCCCAGAGGCAATTATTTCTCCATCTTTCATGACAATAATCGAATCGCTATATCGAATCGCTTGATTGATATCGTGCAATACCATGACAATAGTCAATCCATATTGTTGATTCAGCTTTTTCACCAGTTCCAATAGTTCCATTTGATAATAGATATCCAGAAATGTTGTGGGTTCATCTAAAAACAATATATCTGTTTTTTGAGCTAGGGACATCGCAATCCATACGCGTTGACGCTCTCCCCCGGATAATTGCTCCAGTGGCAACTGACGTTTCTCTTGTAAATTTGTACACGTAATAGCCCATTCAATTACTTCCTCATCTTCAGAGGAATGCTTTTTAAATACACCTTTATAAGGAATTCTACCAAACCCAATTAACTGCTCTACTGTGACATCGGCTGGTGCTTCATTTTGCTGATATACCATCGCAATCTTTTTTGCTAATTCTTTGGGACTATAATGATCGATCGAATTACCGTCTAATAGGATCTGTCCTGTTTTTGCCTTATAAGTTCTGGCCAGCACAGAAAGAAGCGTTGATTTCCCACAACCATTTGGTCCAATAATAGTAGTAATCTTTCCTTTTGATATATTTCCACTTATTGACTTTAACTGTACTCGTTTTTGATTATATGAATAGGAAATAGACTTAAATTCCATGGACACGCTCACTCTTTCTTAACAAAAATATTAAGAATGGACCACCTATAACTGCCATAATGGTTGATGCAGGAATCTCTAATGGAGCAACTAAGGTGCGTCCCAATGTATCAGCTGTTAGAATTAATAATGCTCCTGCTAATGCTGAAAACGGTATTAATGTTCGATGATCTGAACCAACAAGCTGCCTAGAAATATGTGGAATAAGTAGTCCTACAAACAAAATAACACCTGCAATCGAAGTTGCTACAGCAGCCAATAGTACGGCAATGGCCGATATTATTAAGCGAGCCATTGTCACATTTAATCCTAGATTCTTTGCCTTCTTATCCTGTAGTGCTAGAAGATTACACCAGGCACTTACGATTATCGCCAGTATTAGTCCTACAACTCCATACGTTACAATGACATGGACATCCCCCCATGTTTTCATCACTAAATTAGATGCATTGGATGAACCAGCTGTTATATTGAAATAAGTGCAAATCGTCAACAATGAATCTCTTAATCCAGTGAACATGGCACTTATCGCAATACCTATTAGGATAATTCTCAAAGGCTTAAGTCCTGATTTCCATGAAAGCCAATAGACTAAGCAACAAGATAATCCGCCACCAATAAATGCGAATAATGGTGCACTAATAAACAAAGCAGGCATAAAAAGCATTCCAAATAGTGTAAAGAAACTGGAACCTGCAGAAATCCCAATGATACCTGCATCAGCTAGTGGATTACGCATTACTGCCTGAAACAATACTCCTGCAACGGACAAAGTGGCTCCAGCAAACATTGCAACAATCATTCTTGGAAAACGAAGGTCTCTAATCACTTCCACTTTATTATTTCCACCATTGATCAATCCAACTAACAGGTCTTTAATAGGAACCGTTACACTACCTGTAATGGCAGCATAACTAAACATTGCAAGAAGCAATCCTATCACTACAATGAAACTAATCAATTTTTTATTCATATTTATCTTCCTTTAATGATTAAACATGTTATTTGTAAAGTATTTCCACTAATTCATCTAACGCCTCATCTACATGCAGATTTGCAGTCGTTCCAAATAAAGGTTCTTTCAAATCATAGACACGATTATTTTTGACCGCATTAAAATGCTTCCAAATATCATTTTTCTGAAATTCCTGATTAAACATCTTCGTTACTTCATCCGGTATTCCGTGAGATAAGCGAATAATAGTATCTGGATTTGATTTCTGTAAATATTCCGTATTGGCAGAAATGTATTCTACGCTCTGTCCTTTTATCGCATTTCTTCCCCCAGCTACCTCCACTAAATTCCCCACATAGGAATGCTCTGTCGCTACAAGGTAACTTCCAGGGATCCCAAGAAGAATCAATACTTTTGGATGTTTTTTATGACTCGTTTGCTCTTGAATGTTTTTTATCTTAGCTTCTATAGAATCAACTAAATCATTTGCACGTTTTTCTCGATTATTCTTTTTCCCTAAATCTTTAATAGATTGATTTAATCCTTCTACACTTTGTAGATTTAAATAACTAGCTGGAATATCCATGTCTTTAAAACTTTTACTTAAATCATATTTCAACGTTGTAACAGACAATACTTCTGTTGGATCCAGTGTTTTAATAATCTCCATATCTGGCGACATAGGATTACCAACCTCCGTCGCTTTTTTATAACGATTAGGTAGCTTATACTCTGTAGTTGGAACTCCTACTAATTCCAGCCCAAGCTGATCCATAATTTCTGTTATCGCAAATGTTGTAGCAACGATGCGCACTTTAGGATCAGTCGCCTTTTTAGTGATATTGTCTTTATTCGTTTGGCTTGCACAACCATTAATGACGAAGAGAATTAGTAGTAAACAAATTCCTGCTTTTAGGCGTCGCACTTTACACTCCCCTTCCTTCTAAAGCAGTCAAATAAGCTACAATTTCCCTTAAATATCCTAAAATACTAACTTCTATAAATAGTAAGTTTAAGAGAAATAGATATTCATTCGGAGTAGAAAAGAAAAAGGGAAGGAACGAAACAATGCTATTTAGCTCCTTCCCTTACCTAAGACTTTATAAAGATTTTGCTCTATATTTTCTAATCAATACCAGCAATGAACCAAGTAAAAGGCAAATATACAATCCAATTTGGGCTGTATCCGCTGTTTTTGGATTCGTTTTTTCTGTTTCAACCGCATCATTTTTGCCAGTTGGATCAACGGAATTATCTGCATTACGATCAAAATTCGGATTATCGATATCCTTTTGACCAGGATCTACCTTGGTTGGATCTTCGTTAGTATCCTTATTTTCATTTCCTAGGTTAAGACTAGTTAAATCAAATACGAAGCGAACAGGATAGGAATGGCCAGCTGCTGGAACAGCAATTTCTGCTTGGTAGCTATTTTGAATCATAGAAACTGCTATTTTCAGAACTTTAGTCTGCTTTGCTTCATCTGCACTTTCTTGTACAAACTTAGTAGATTTTCCATTTATATTAAATGATATATCTCCTAACACAGAGTATCCTTTTATTTGAGTTAAAAGAATTTCTTGTTTCCCGTCTTTCACTCTTAATACTGCTTTATCTGCAAAATAGGAATCGAAAGCAGAGAAATCATCAGAGCTTACACTTAATACTTTTAAAGGCAGGCTATATTCACCATCTTTTAATCCGATATTTGGATCCTTTTGACCAGGATCTACCTTGGTTGGATCTTCGTTCTGAACAGGTGGAGTATTCCCATTATTATCTTCGTTAGTATCCTTATTTTCATTTCCTAGATTAAGACTAGTTAAATCAAATACGAAGCGAACAGGATAGGAATGGCCAGCTGCTGGAACAGCAATTTCTGCTTGGTAGCTAGATTGAATCATAGAAACTGCTATTTTCAGAGCTTTAGTCTGCTCTGCTTCATCGGCACTTTCTTGTACAAACTTAGTAGATTTTCCATTTATATTAAAAGATATATCCCCTAACACACTGTATCCATTTATTTGTGTTAAAAGAATTTCTTGTTTTCCGTCTTTTACTCTTAATACTGCTTTATCTGCAAAATAAGAATTAAAGGCAGAGACATCATCAGTGCTTACACTTAATACTTTCAACGGAAGGCTATATTCACCATCTTTTAATCCGGTATTAGGATCCTTTTGTTCAGAATCTACTTTGGTTGGGTCTTCGTTCTGTACAGGTGGAGTATTCTCATTATTATCCTTATTTTCATTTCCTTCGTTAAGACTAGATAAATCAAGTACGAAGCGAACAGGATAGGAATGTCCAGCTGCTGGAACAGCAATTTCTGCTTGGTAGCTATTTTGAATCGATGGAACTGCTACTTTCAGAACTTTAGTCTGCTCTGCTTCATCGGCACTTTCTTGTACAAACTTAGTAGATGCGCCATTTATATCGAATGATATATCCCCTAACACACTGTATCCATTTATTTGGGTTAAAAGAATTTCTTGTTTCCCGTCTTTTACTCTTAATACTGCTTGATCTTTAAAATAAGAATTAAAGGCAGAGACATCATCAGTGCTTACACTTAATACTTTCAACGGAAGGCTATATTCACCATCTTTTAATCCGGTATTAGGATCCTTTTGCTCAGGATCTACTTTGGTTGGGTCTTCGTTCTGTACAGGTGGAGTATTCTCATTATTATCCTTATTTTCATTTCCTTCGTTAAGACTAGATAAATCAAGTACGAAGCGAACTGGATAGGAATGTCCAGCTGCTGGAACAGCAATTTCTGCTTGGTAGCTAGTTTGAATCGATGGAACTGCTACTTTCAGAACTTTAGTCTGCTCTGCTTCATCGGCACTTTCTTGTACAAACTTAGTAGATGTACCATTTATATCAAATGTTATATCCCCTAAAACACTGTATCCCTTTATTTGTGTTAAAAGAATTTCTTGTTTCCCGTCTTTTACTCTTAATACTGCTTGATCTTTAAAATAAGAATTAAAGGAAGATGCATCATCAGAGCTTACATTTAATACTTTCAATGGAAGGCTATATTCACCATCCGCTAATTCGATTTCAGCCGCTTTAACACCAAGAGATTGTAATGGTCCATTCAATGCAAGAAGTAAAACAAACATACAAACGAATAATCTTATTGCTTTTTTCAATTGGATGATCCCCCTATTTACTAAATTTTATTTTTCTTCCAATCAGTACAAGCGACCCTATAAAAAGTAGTGACAATAGAACAATAGAAGCTGAATCACCTGTTTTTGGATTATTTATTTGTTCTGTTTTATTTCCTGCAGACTGTGCATTATTTGTCTTCTCTTGTGCTGAATTTTTAGTTTGAGCCGCACTTGACTTGCTTTCATTGTTATTAGTAGCTGAATCTGATAGTTTGATAACCTTCAAGCTATTTTCATTAAATGAAAGTCTGACTGTATACCAGTGATCGTAAGATTCATTAGCTATAACATGCATTTTCGCATTCGATGTATTGGATATACTGTCAATTGCAAACTTAACCGTTCTTACCTCTCCCTTTTTACTTACATTTGAAACATTTTTATAGCTTCCACCGGATCGAACTTGAAATTCTTTAATCGAACTGCTTGTTACATTCAGTGTTATAAAGTACTTACCTTTATCTATTGTTAATGTTGCTGGTTTGGAAAAATAGCCATCCGCCATCGATGCCGATCCATTATCAGGCTTAATCACAGAATATTGAATGCTATAAGTCCCGTCAGCTAATTGTGCAGATGTGTTTTTGCCTGGTGTTGTCATAAATAAAAGTACTATGACCATTGAAAATAGAATCAAACTATAGTTTCTAAGTTTTGCCACCCTAATCATCCTTTCATTCTATGTACTTGATATTTCATTCTACTTTGAAATTCAAAATAACCACCTTACACTACTCTATTTATTGATAATGATTATTATTCTCAATAAGGATTAAAAAAAATAATCCCCTCTTCACCCCCACATGAAAAGTATTGTAAGACTTATTTCACATTCATAGTAATTGATAATGATTATCAATGTCAATGATAATTTTGAAATTTATCAGTTTAACCTAATTCCTACATATTCCCCAGATATTTCTTTGTGCTTTTTCCTGTCTCTATCAGTATGTACGAAAATACTCTGGCAATTCTGTAGGTCATCATCAAATTGCTGCTAATTGTAGCCTGCTAGTACTTTACAACGCTGTGTTTCTGTTAGTAGAAAAAAAAAGCTGTAATCTAATAGATTTTCAGCTTTTGCTCCTGTTTCGAAAACAATTCTATTTAGTTTATCGTTCACTAGAATAACTCTTATCAATCCCCATTATGTTTGAAGACTCTTTTAACAACTTTGAAAGAAATAGTAATTGCGGAAAAGGTGTTAATATTAATTCTCTATTATAGCCCTTATCAATCATGGCATTAATTATTCTTTTCTCTTCAAATAGTATATTAAATAATTCGGGATATAAATCGTTTTTAAAATAATTGCTGTAGTTTTTAAAAAAAGATTGCTCATTTAAAACAAAGTTCGATTATTTAAAATAAAGATTGATAATTAATAATAATGTTTGATTAAAAATCCTGTTTTAGATATGCAAGACTTTTTCTTGTTCCACAATCGGGCCATTTGGGTGAATAAAAGAATGTATTGTTAAACATATGAATTTTTTCCTCAGTAAGGTAAAAGATAATAAAAAAATAAAGCTGGGTGAATATATTTATGAATAATAGGAGTAAAATGAGTTCGGCGGAACTGGGTTCATTATGGATAACTTACCAAAAAAAAACGATGATTTTGCGGATATTGGAGTACTTTATTGAGAAATCCGACGATCAAAAAGCTAAAGATCTAATGTCAGGATTGTGGAAAAAACTTCATCCGAAGGTCATCGAACTAAAAGTGATGTTTGAAAATGACGGGGTTGCACTGCCAATCGGGTTTACTAAAGAAGATGTTAATCTGAATGCTCCTAAGTTATATGAGGACGGATTTGATATTATGTTCAGTAGAGTATTAAAAGAAATTAGTATGGGCATGTATGTCCTACATATGACTACATCCTATCGTGAAGATATCGTTAAGTATTATAAGCAACTTACTGATTTAACCCAGACCTATTATAATTTATTTACACAGTATCTTCTTGAAAAAGAATTTCTTTCTCGCCCGAACTTTATAACTATGCCAAACTCGGTTGATTATATTACCGATAAAAACTACATGAAGGGAACTAATCTTTTTGGTCATAAGAGAACATTAAATACTGTTGAGTTTGGAATACTATATCACTCCTTTGAGACAAATATTACTGGTATGCAATTGATGAAAGGTTTTGCCCAAAGTGCTAAGAATGAAGAAGTGAAAAAATATTTTACAAAAGGACAAGAGCTTTCGAAGAAAATTTTGATTGAAACCGAGGAACTCCTTCATCAGAATAATATTCAGCCACCTGCTACACCAGGAGGTACAGTTACAGGATCGACTGAGGCACCATTTTCGGATAAACTGATGATGTTTTGTAACTTCCTTCTAGGCGGGTTTAGTCTTGGAGGTCAAGGCTTTAGTTTAGCTTTCATTTTACGTAATGATGTTATGGTGAAAACAGGTGTATTCGCTAAGGATATATATGAATACACAATAGAAGGTGCGAAGCTTATGATGTCTAATGGATGGTTAGAAGAACCACCGAAAATGGACACTTAATTTTTTTGTTGTTTCACATAAATTAAGAAGAGTTTGGGATATGAACGGCTGGTGTTATATCATACTATTGTATTGTTTTGGTGAGGAATATTTTTGACAGACTTTTAGAAGTTGTTAGTAAATTAGACATAATAGCCTACTTGGACAAGTAATATTGTAGTTATAAACAATAGCAACTTTTTTTCGTTAGACTGGATAGTCTATATCAATACTATTACCACTTAAATAAAAACAATTAATCCTAGTGTTGATTATTTAATTATTAAACATTCCTACCCTTTACTCCAATAAGAGCAATGCACCAAATGTTGAACTATACCCATAGTTCAATGTGAAAAGCTGGCAATCTTAGTTGACCATCATCCTTACCCCTCGTTTTGTTGAAATATATCATTCTAAAAATTCAAGTATATAATTTCACAAAGTAAATTCAAGCATACGCCTTCTTTTACGAAAACTAATGGTTGAAGTCACAACAATATGAGACTTCAACCATTAGTTTGCCACCTATTTGATCATATTATTGCCAACTCTTCTAAATAAAGGTCAACCTCTTTTTCAATAGTCATTACTATAATCTTTTTAATTCTTCAGTTACAGTGAAGAATTAACGGAGAGAGGGCTTTTAAGTTAATTCCGACTTTAAAAGCCCTCTTCTTTTATGCTTTTTTACCTTAAACTGAGCGATTTGGGTTTCGGGTTTGAAGACATTTTTTTTCTATATAGTAATCTCTCAATTTCATGTGAGATTTTTCTATAATCCTCATTTGACAATGAAATTGTTCTATTATGTAAAGATACTGCATTATCATATATAATAATAGGAGTATTCATATTTAATTTTTTTTGTTTTATATAAATGCTGTATAGGGGATGGTTAACATCAGCTTCGGTTGCAGTATTATTTTTATAAAAAATAGTAGAGAGAGATTCGACAAGTAAAGATTTTTTATTACCTTTGAAAGTATATACAATGGGATTTTTATGAATATGATCTATTACTTGAATTAATTCAACTTTATGGAAAATAGACATTTCATTATCATTTTGCGAATCATCTTCAAATTTTCCTAAAAAAAGATATAAAAAGATTATAACAAGCAATAATACGGTTAGTATATATTTTACATTCCTATTCATATGTACTCTCCCTCATATTAAATAATTATAACAAAAATAAGAAAACGTTCATGAATGAACCTCCTATATTTTTCAGCGTTATATTTTCTAGTATATCAGTTCAATAAATTAATTTTACTTGTTTTAATTTAATACAGAGTGAGAAGGAAGAGACTTTTAAAAGTGTAAAAAAGGTTGATATATCAGTAGTTTTAGAGATTTTTGTGTGTCACAAATTAATGTACATAAATTATTATTTTTGATAAGAAACCTAATATTTCTAACTCTTAACGTGCTTTTTCATCAAATTCGAAACTCTTGGCAAGTATATGATTCGAATTTTATTTTCCTATTTTAAATAAAGGCGCTCAATATGCATCAATTTTTCAAGAAACTTCAATTTTTTTATTTTGCTGCCCAAGCTTCAACCTTTACATATTTTACGGATCGGGCTAATGCTAAAACATATGCAAAGGTAGTAGCAGGTGGCATTTACAAAAGATATTCAAACTTAGGCTTTCTACACCCCACCTAAAATGATTTTTAATTAGGTGCATGTACAGACAAATTTAATTAATAAACATACTTTATTAAAGATCCGGATAAAGTAGGTGGTGTTGATATGAGTGGTACTGGTGGAGGAAGTTTTGCTTTAATTGTTGTTTTATTTATTCTGTTAATCATTATCGGTGCTTCATATGTTGGTGGTGCTAGTGGAGCAAGTGCTGGTGGGGGAGATCCTGTATTTATTGGTGGATTCTTCCCATTCATTTGGTAAAATTACTTAATAGTGAATATCAACTTCATCGTTTTATCGTATACTTCTTTTTTTTAAGAAATTGCAAATATACATTTATGGAATGGGATTACCCATTCCATATTTATTTCAGTAATAAACCTTGAAATAGGTCAACTCCCTAAGTCGCATCTCACTATTTTGTATGTAGAGATCGGTATATTAATTGGATAAATTATCCACTTTATTCTCCTACTGCCTGGTTTCGTATTTATGAAAATAACTGGTCAACGTACATAAAGGAACAGCATCAATCACAGATTCATAGCCACTCCTAGAAGATGCAGAATTAGCTAGTATAGTGATTAATTTTTTGAAGAACAGCATTCTTTATTCAATTAAACTTGTTAAAAAATCTTTAGAGACTCCAACTAAAATTGCAAATGAATCATATCTATTATTCCATTATTATGGCGCTATTCCTGGAGTAATGATATAAGTCTAATTTTATTGGGAAATCTGGCTTTTTAATATTGAAATTTCCTTAACATTGAAAATCCGCATTTTCCTGACGGTACCCCAATAAGTAAAGAGAACCTTCTCTAATTGAGAGACGCATTTTTTTATTCAATTAATCCCCATTACTTTAATAAGAAACATGTAAGTTTAAAATCTATATAAGATTCGAAGATAAAAATGTGTTTTTTATATGGAGAACTTGTCTTTTACATGATGACTGAAAAAGAATATAAATATATAAAGATATAAATAAGGTGGTGAAAAGATGAACAATCATATTAATATGAGTAATTCAGTGAATATTATTCATATTAGGATTAAAAATGATTGTTGTTGCAAAGAAAAACAATCCGTAACTTTGACTTCCAAGAAATACTTTTCTAAAGTTTCTGAAGGAATTACAAATGGATCTGATTTGCAAATTTCTGCTATTTCTTTTGTCGATGATAATGGATTACCAATTAAAACTTTTCCCGCAACATTTCAATATTTTAATTTATTTATAAATGGAATGCTTCAGGAAAATGGTGTCGGTTTAGTTACCCCTTATGAACTTACATTAAAAGGTGGTTTCATATTGGATAAGGATGACCCGATTTCTTTGGAATTTATAAGTCTCATTTCAAAGAATGATAATACTAAATAAGTTCTTGTCGTTATAGAAAACTATACATTTAATGTATTAATATATAAGCTAAACCTTCTTAAAATTTTCTGAAAGGAGGTGATAAATATGGCAGCGACTCTTATTCCCCCAAATTTTAAATCAAACAAATACTATGCTCCCGCCAGTGCAGGTACAGTTACTGGAGCAGACTTGGTAATTCCAGCAACTGCTTTTGTAGATGACAATGGTGCTTCTATTACTGCATTCAACACTAGTTTTGCAGCTCTAACATTATATATTAATGGACAACCCCAAGAAAACGGTGTAGCTACCGTTACTACTTCAGACTTAACCATTGTTGGTGGAGCTATCCTTGACCCAGGCGATCCTATTGTACTCAATCTCGTTTACAACTTTTAAATAATAACAGTAGTTTTGTCAAAGTCGTAAACAGCACTATCCCCGAAATTTGGCTAGATATCTCCCAAATTTCGGGGTTTTTATATTACTGGAATAACTACCCAAGCAGATGGTTAGTTGTCTTATGATGACAATTCCAATTATTCAGTCCTAATTCAATTCCTATAACAGCACATTTCCTGTATTGTGCGATAAATCGGCTGATCCGGTTATCGTTGTATTCGATGGAACAGCTCTGTATGAATTACCAGGGGAATTTTACCATCCTCCATTTAAGCTAGAAGTATTTCGCACAACTAATCTCCCTTTACTTCAATAAGAAATATCATCCCATGTTGCACTATTATGCCTTTATATTATAAAAAAGCTGATGATCTTATTTGATCATCAGCTTTTCCACTGTTTAATTCACTATATCTTTCTAAAAATTCAAGTATATAATTTCGCCAAGTAAATTCAAGCATAAGCTTTCATTTTACGAAATCTTATGATTGAAGTATCAACCTCAAAGCACAATGCTTTATCGTTATTATGTATGGCGGAGAAGGTGGGATTTGAACCCACGCGGGCAGTTTATACCCCTAACGCATTTCGAGTGCGCCCCCTTCAGCCTCTTGGGTACTCCTCCAAAATAGTTTCCTTCTATTATTATACTAAATTCACCTTTTCTATCAATCAATAATGATATCCAAAGCATGAAATATTCACCCTATATTTCCTTTAAAAGAATATAAATTCCAAAGAATGGATACCTTAAAGGTAAATTATCGTAGGAGGGAGAAGCCTTGGAAACGATTGATTTTTTAACCTTTAAAGAAGACTGGACTTATATTAAAAGAATGATCATCAGTGTAACAGCCCAGTTAGAGGATAATCAAAGTTATGTGCGTGAGAAAGCGATTGATGACTTAATCGATGTGATTCAAGAAATGGACAAACGTGAACCGAAAATGGACAAACGGGAAACGAAGATATCCATAGATTAAACTATTAGATCCATTTTATCACTACTTTAGGAGGAGGATTCATGCTATCATTTCTGCAAAAAATCGGTAAATCCTTAATGCTTCCTATTGCTGTACTACCAGCGGCGGGTTTATTGCTGCGCCTTGGTCAACCGGATTTACTAAATATAAAGTTTATTGCTGAAGCTGGAAATGCTTTCTTTGGAAGCATGGCGATTGGTCAAGATGCTGTTTTTAGCAATCTAGCTCTTCTTTTTGCGATTGGGGTTGCCATCGGATTTGCAAAGGATAACAATGGGGCAGCCGCTTTAGCAGGTGCCATTGGCTATATGGTATTAACTTTTACTACACATGCCATTAATCCTGCTGTTAATATGGGAGTTCTTGGTGGGATTATTTCCGGGATTGTCGCCGGAATGTTATACAATCGGTTCCACGATATTCAACTACCAACTTGGCTTGCTTTTTTTGGTGGAAGAAGATTTATTCCTATCATTACCGCATTAATGGGAGTTATTTTAGGCATTATTTTTGGGTTTATATGGCCATATGTTCAAGATGGTATTGATGCTTTAGCTCATTGGATTACAAGTGCTGGCGCTTTTGGTTATGCAATATACGGATTCTTAAACAGACTCCTTATTCCTTTAGGCTTGCATCATATTATTAACACGCTTGTATGGTTTGATTTCGGAACCTTTAAAGATGCTGCCGGAAATGTGTATCATGGTGATATTACTCGCTTCCTCCACCATGATCCAACTGCCGGAACATTTACGACCGGCTTCTTCCCTATCATGATGTTTGGTCTCCCTGCTGCTTGTTTAGCTATGATGATGACAGCCAAAACGGATCGACGCAGAAAAACTGCGGGTTTACTTCTCGGTATGGCGTTAACTTCATTTGTTACTGGAGTTACCGAACCAATTGAGTTTGGATTTATGTTCGTTTCGCCACTACTTTACATTATTCATGCTTTACTAACTGCCACATCGTTTGCGGTGACATACTTGCTCGGAATTCATGATTCCTTCAGTTTTTCCGCAAGCTTAATTGATTATATTTTGAACTATGGAATTGCCACGAAGCCTCTGCTCTTACTATTAGTCGGCTTAATCTACGGGGTAATCTATTTCATCATATTCTACTTCATCATCAAATGGCGTGATTTAAAAACACCTGGGCGTGAAGATGAGGATGAATTCGCAGATGATGATACTGTCGCACTTTCCGGGAGTGATAAGTATACAATCATGGCTGCCGGATTTTTAAAAGGGCTCGGAGGAAAAGAAAACTTAACTAATATTGATAACTGCGCTACTCGGTTGCGCTTGGATGTTCAGGATAGCGCCAATATTGATGAAACTACGATAAAACGTTTCGGAGCGCGGGGTGTAATGAAGACAAGTAAATCCAGTGTTCAGATCATCGTCGGCCCAGATGTTGAATTTGCGGCAAATGCCTTGAAAAAGCTGTATGCTCTGGACCATCCTCCTGTACCTGAATCACCCGGTTCAGTGAAACAGCCAGAAGCAAACAATATAAATCGAGCTACAAAGTTTGATATGGATACCTTTATTGCTCCTATTAGCGGAAGGCTACTAAAAATAGAAAACGTTCCTGATCAAGTCTTTTCCGAAAAAATGATGGGTGATGGATTTGGGATCGATCCAACAGATGGAGAAGTGCAGTCCCCTTTTAACGGAGTGGTGAAGTCCGTATTTCCAACAAATCATGCGATCGGTTTAGAATCAGAAGCTGGACTTGAGGTGCTAATCCATATGGGGCTGGATACAGTAAATCTTAAGGGTGAAGGATTCACCGTACATGTTAAAGAAGGGGATTGTGTAAAACAAGGACAAAAGCTGGCGCAAATGGATATCGATTTTATTAAGGAGAAGGTTCCATCCATTGTGACACCGATTGTATTTACAAATCTTGAACAAGATAGACAAGTAAAGTTGCTTAAAGATGGAATGATACACCGTGGTGACAAAGGTATTATTGATATTGAATAATTTTTAATCAATGGTATGGCACCTTGCTTCTATGCACCAAATTCATTATTTTCGGCTAGTACTATTAATTATGGTAGTCGATTTAACAGTGAGGTCACAATCAAATTCAAGAAGGCTTGAAAGACAATTTTGCCATTCAAGCCTCTTCCTTTATTCACGACTCTTCATTCGCTCAGGAAGACTTTGAATTGATTGCACGACTGCATCCAGCTTCGTTTCAATACGATACAAAAGATATAGTGATACAACGATGGGAAAGCCGACCTCATTAATGAAGGACATGATACTATCCAAAACAATCCCCTCCTTTCTAATAATAATTCCGTTAATTTGAGCTATAATCCCGCCAAATTTCATAACATTCCCGTGAATACAACTAATAATCCCACGAGTAAAGTACGAAAGGCCTGTCCGAATCGAACAAGGCCTTCCCTACCAAAACTATTCAATCGTATATTCCGTGACATTATGATCGACTAATCTAGCACCCTTCATTTCGGCATAAGCATAACCGGTAGAATTTTGAAAGACATTGGATGCGATTACTTGCTCCATTGCGGCCTTTACCTTCACAGTATCAACAGGCTCGATAGGATCCTCGATCGATATATTAGCAGTTTTATTATTTGCTGTGACAAATTGCAATTCTAGAGTTTTCACTTTTTTCACCTCCCTCATTTTTTTGAAATAGGCTTTGTTAAAAATGATTGTTATTAACGGTACATTCTTACGAAATCAAGTTTAAACCGTAAACAACATTAGCTAACCTAGCCTTGAAATCCTGCTCTATTACGCCTGAATATCCGAGCTGTCATTACGTTCCACACCATAAAGCGCCTTTTGAGATAAAGATGCAATTGCTTGTGCAGCATTTTGCAGCTCATCAGGAGTAGAATCTAGACGAATATTGCTGAAAGTTTTGCTTTTAAACAATTGCTTGCCATCACCGTCTACTCCGTTATCGAAGATTAGCTTTAGTCTGGAATCCTTTAGAAGTATTTCTGCCATTTGTATTCACCTCCCTTCACCTTTTATATAGGCTTCTGGGATAGAAATGGACACCCCTAAAAAAGAAAAAAACGGGCAAAATTCCGCCCGGTTCTTTTGATTATCGAATATCCTTTAGTTTTCAATGATTAGAGGGGATTTCTAGTATAAGACCTCGGTCTATAGTGTTCTTCGATGAAATTATTTATTGTTTTTCTTTTTTTCTAGAATCTCTCTATGCTTTTCTCCCCACTTTCCCATACTTGTGAGTATCGGGAGAAATTCACGTCCTTCTTTTGTTAAAGAGTATTCAACTTTAGGTGGGACTTCTTTATAGACTTCTCTATGAACTAATCCGTCTTCTTCCATTTCCCTTAATTGTCTAGTGAGAATTCCTTTTGAAACACCAGGTAGAAGCTTTTGAAGTTCGTTAAATCGTCTTGTTTCTTTACTTAAGTGCCACATAATAACTAGTTTCCATCTTCCTGCAATTAATCGCTGTGTATAAGAGACAGTGCATTTATTTTCGGGTAAGTTTGGATTTGTCTCTTTATTTAAACTCATGAAAAGTGCCTCCTTTATACTATAGTTCTGTTTTTGTGACTAAGTTATAAAAATGTTACTACTTTTATAAACAATCCCATTAATATAATATATGGTTAGGCCTTAAAAAACCAGCTGGTATATTGAAATAGGGAGTTGAATTGTATGTCTTCATTGGTAATGAATGCTATTAGAGTACATCAATATGGAGATACTGATGTTCTGAAACATGAAAAAATCGCTCGCTCAGAACCAAAAGACAATGAGCTTCTTATTAAAGTCCGCTATGCAACTGTAACTCCATTTGATTGGAAAATGCGTAAAGGGCTCTTGCATAGTATATTTCCTAAATCTTTCCCATATATCCCTGGAGGTTCAATTTCAGGTATCGTTGAAAAAGTTGGAGGCAGTATAAAGAATTTTAAAGTTGGTCAAGCTGTATTCGGTACTGCTATTAATGGTGGTTACACTGAATACGCGATCTCCACTGAAGAAAATATATTGCATATGCCACACGGATTATCATTTGAAAGTGCTGCTACTATTAGAGCTGGTGCTGCTCCTGCATGGAAGGCGTTATTTAGTGAAGGAAATTTACAACCGAATCAAAAAGTGTTGATTCACGCTGCTGCTGGAGGAGTAGGACAATTTGCTGTGCAACTCGCTAAATGGCACGGAGCGAAAGTTGTTGGCACAGCTTCAACTAATAATATTGAATTTGTAAAATCTTTAGGTGCAGATGAAGTAATTGATTATACAAAGACAGCCTTTGAAGATGTTGTAGATGAATTCGACTTAGTTATTGACGCTGTTGGTGGAAATACTTTGGAGCAATCTTGGAAGGTCGTTAAAAAAGGTGGCACACTAGTTAGCCTTACACACCCTCTTTCTTCAGATAAAGCGGAAAAATTGGGCATTCAAGTACACTTTAATACAGGTCAAGCAACAATAGACAATTTAAAAACCATTGCTCAATTACTAGCTGAAGGTAAAATTTCATCTGAAATTGAAAAAGTTTATCCATTGTGTAAAGCGAAAGAATCTCATGAAAAAAGTGAAACTGGACATGCTAGAGGAAGAATTCTGTTGGAAGTTAATTCTATTTAAGATTAGAAAAAATAAAAAAACGCAAGGAGAAGATTAATATGAACTCAAAAGAATTAAGAATTAAAATTGCTGATATATGTGAAAATTATGATAGCCTATATGCTCAACTGGTAAAACCAATTAACCAATTATTAATTAATGTAGACGCTTCAATTAGTGAAGAAACAGCAAATAAAATCATCGAAAATTTAAAGTTATATCACAGTGGGGAAAAATATATTACGGATTGTCACTTTGACGAAAGTGAAAACTTCTTAAAAGACGGAATTGAGCTTATTCAAAATGGGGATTTAGCAAATGGAGCATTACAAATTTATGGGGCTGGTCTGAACTTTGCGAGTTATGCTATGAAAGTTAGTGGTCAAAAAAATGTGAATCCGTACAAAAATTTCGAAGAAAATTTTGGATTAATCATGAACTCATTTAGAAAGTAAGATTGTATGGAAATTCGCCCTTCTATGGGCGAATTTTAATGTTATAATAATCCATTTATTTAAGTTGAGCAATTTATAGCATTTTTAAATAAAGTTTGATTAAACATACACAACAGCTGTGTAGAGATAATCCTTTCTTAACAATATTTGAGCGAAAGTTTTAATCACTCTTTTTTATAAAAATCAAATTGACAATTAGAATAGAGACAACCACTTTGATCAAGCTTTGTTCAAAATGGTTGTTTTTCATTTACCACAAAATAAGGCTGCATCCAATATTTTTATTCAAGCATTATTTCAAACCAACAAAAAAGATACATCCTAGAATATATTGCTCCATAGCTTAATTTTCCTTCCAACTCAATTAAGCATGTAAAATACAGTATTATAAAAAAAGGTAAGGAGTAATAACAAGAAATTACTCCTTACCTTTTGCATATTTCTTTTGAAAATACCTAACAATAAAAATCGCAATAATACAGCCACAAGAGTCAATAATTACGTCCTTAAAAGATGCGGTTCTTCCCGGTACAAAGGATTGATGATATTCATCTGTCGCAGCGTAAATCGTTGTGATCTCCCATGCGAGGAACGTTCTTTTTCTTAAAGCCATGTAAAAGCATACCCCTAGAAAGCCAAAAGCTGATAAGTGGGTAGCCTTACGAAATATGCAATTTACTTTGCTCGCTTGCTCTGGACTTATACCTGTTAATTTTTCAATTATATGCTGTGTGCTGGAACCTGTTGATGCTTGTGTTCCGGTAAAGAAAAAAATCGCGCTGCACATTAATATAGCGATAATCCACCAAAATACTTCTTTTTTCATTTTATAACCTCATTATTATATTAAATTAATCAGTTCTTTTCCTTCATTTTTCGGACTGTTTACGAGAGGTGGAATCGGATATGCCTCCATTTCATAATGGTCATACGGAATTAGGATCTTTTTTGCTTCTTCCCCTAGTTTTCTGTTCAGCCACATTTTTTCTGTTTCCTTCGTTAAAATAACTGGCATCCGATCATGTATCTCTTTCATTAATGGATTTGCATTTGTTGTGATAATTGTACAGGTTTGAAGTTTCTCCCCATTCTGTTCCCAGCGGTCCCATAGTCCTGCAAAGGCAAATGGTTCTCCAGTTTTCAAACGAATATTGTAGGGCTGTTTGGTAGTCTCCTCTTTTTTCCATTCATAAAAACCATCGGCAATTATTAAACATCTTCTTCTAGAGAGGAGTTTTTTGAAGCTTGGCTTTTCAGCTAGCGTTTCTGCACGAGCATTAATCATTTTATATCCTATTTTCGGATCGTTGGCCCATGACGGTACAAGCCCCCATTTTAAAAATCCACCTTTATTACCATGCTCTCCTTGCACAATAGCGAATACATCCTGACTAGGAGCAATATTGTAACGAGGAGATAATTCGATCCAATCTACATTTGTAAGTTCAAATCTCTCCAATAAAATGTCAATATTAGTATAAAGATTGAATCGACCGCACATACTGGAACACTCCAATTTAAGTGATGTTAATTTATTGTATCATAGAAATATTTCTTTAAATAATTTATAGCTAGAAAACACATTGGTATAGAGCAGATTCTTTGATTTCCAGTATTGTCAAAGAATGCAGAATTTCGGGTACGATAACGCCTATATTGTTACCGTTTCTTTAGGAAATCAGCTCTTGCGGGAACAATACTACACTAATTATTACCATTCTCCTTCCCCTCTCCTGTTTACGGGAACAATACTCCCCTGATTGTTACCGTTCTCCTTCCATTCTCTTGTTCGCGGTAACAATACTCCCCTGATTGTTACCGTTCTCCTTCCATTATCTCGTTTGCCGGCACAATCCAACATTCATTGTTATCGTTCTCTCCCCACTCTTGTTTGTGGGAACAATACTTCCCTGATTGTTACCATTCTCCTAAGTCTGACCATGACTAAGGAACAATCCAACCTTTACAAATAAAAATATCCCAACAAAAAATAAACCGGGCTGTAACCACCACCCGATTTGGTTCATGTATATAAATGACAGGCAACATAATGCCCTGGTTTTGCTTCCTTCCAATCTGGCTTTGTCTCTGCGCATATGTCCATCGCGTGTGGGCAGCGGGTTCGGAAAACACAGCCGCTGGGCGGATTTATTGGACTCGGAACATCTCCAGAAATGACAATTCTCTCTCGGTGAAAATTTGGATTTGGTACAGGAACAGATGATAGTAATGCTTTTGTATAAGGATGGAGCGGGTCGCGATATAGCTCTTCACTTTCCGATAATTCCATCATATTCCCTAAGTACATAACAATAATTCGATCAGAAATGTATTTTACCATTGCTAAATCATGTGCAATGAATAGATAGGTTAGCCCCATTCTCTTTTGCAGCTCTTTCAATAAATTGACAACCTGTGCCTGGATAGATACATCAAGGGCTGAAATTGGTTCATCACATATGATAAATTTAGGATTTAACGCAAGGGCCCGTGCAATACCAATTCTCTGTCTCTGCCCTCCGCTGAACTCATGCGGAAAACGATTAAGATGATCACGACTCATCCCTACCAGCTCTAGCAGCTCTACTATCCTGTCATGTTTCTGTTTTCCTTTTACAATTCCATGAATGGTTAACGGCTCACCGATAATATCCTCGATGGTCATCCGCGGATTCAGGGAAGCATAAGGATCTTGGAAGATCATTTGAATTTCGCGGCGAATCTTCATTAATTCTTTTGGAGTAAGGGAAAACAGATTCTTTCCATTAAAATGAACTTCTCCACCTGTAGCTTCGTATAATCGGATCATCGTTCTTCCAGCGGTTGACTTTCCGCAGCCGGATTCCCCAACAAGCCCAACCGTTTCACCTGGGTAGATATCAAAGTTTAAGTGGTCTACAGCTTTTAACTGCTTATCACCTACTTTGAAATATTTTTTTAAATTCTTTACTTCCACAAGTGGAGATTTTGCTTTAGACTCTTCACGATCCATGCTTACACTCGTTTCATTCATCATGTATTCCCTCCTCTACCCTTTTATCGCCATATCATGTTGCAGCCAGCATGCTGATGTTTGTCCTGTCTCCATTTCCTTTAGCTCAGGTTCATAATCTTTACAAACTCTCATTGCCTTTTCACATCTCGCATAAAAAGAGCAACCTTTTGGTGGATCGATAAGATCTGGTGGTGTTCCAATTATTGGAGCTAATGGTACTTTCTTATCCATATCTAAGCGGGGAACGGATTTCAATAGCCCTTTCGTATAGGGATGCTGTGGGTTTTCAAAAATTTCTTGCACCGTGCCCGTTTCGACGACTTTCCCAGCATACATGACGATGACTCTATCACACATCTCTGCTACTACTCCCAAATCATGTGTGATAAGAATAATAGCAGTTTCTGTTTTTTGTTGAAGCCGCTTCATTAATTTTAGTATTTGGGCTTGTATCGTTACATCCAATGCGGTTGTAGGCTCATCGGCAATTAAAAGCCTAGGTTGACAGGCAAGGGCCATCGCAATCATCGCACGCTGCCGCATACCTCCTGAATATTCATGAGGATACTGATTCATCCGTTTAGCAGGTTGCGGAATTCCTACCAGTTCCAACATTTCGAGCGCAACCTTAAAAGCTTCTTTTCTAGAAATCTTATTATGCTTTAATACTGCTTCCATAATTTGATTCCCAATCTTACTCGTTGGATTTAGTGAAGTCATCGGATCTTGAAAAATAATGCTGATTTCATTGCCGCGAATTTTTTGCATTTCTTTTTCTGGTAAGCGGGTGAGCTCTTTTCCATTAAAAAGGATGGATCCACTTTTATAAATGGCAGGCGGCATTGGCAAGAGCTTCATGATGGACTTAGCTGTAACGCTTTTCCCGCAGCCCGATTCCCCCACAATCCCAATTGTTTCCCCTTCCTTGACTTCAAAATTCACTCCTCGAACAGCCTTTACTTCACCTGAATAAGTTTGAAACGAAACATTCAAGTCCTTTACTTCTAATAAATTCCCCATATTTTCTCCCCTCCCATTTCAGGTTTCTATGTGAATTAGTTGCTGGTCGATCTATTTGAACAAGAGAAATTAGCCCCTCAAATTTCAACATGCCTTAGATGGCCGAATAACAGCAGTCGCCAACATTCAAATACAGGACTTGCAGACGACCGTATATGATTGTGCAAAAAAAATATATGATAGGTTGATCTCTTGAAGAAGGGAAGTAGGTCGTCACACAAAAATTCCCGCATCATTTTACCTTGGGTCCAACGCATCTCTTAATCCATCTCCAAAAACATTAAAAGCGAACATAGTGATAGAAATTAGGATAGCCGGAACGAACAGCTGATAAAAATTGCCGATGAGGATACTACCAAGTGCATCATTTGCCATCGTTCCCCAGCTTGCCTTAGGCGCTGGGATTCCTAATCCTAAAAAGCTAAGTGTCGCTTCAGCAAAAATGGCTGTTGGAACGGTCAAGGTTATATTGACTAATATTGGTCCCATCGTATTTGGAATCATATGCTTCCATAAAATCCACGAGGTTTTTGCACCTGCTGCATTTGCGGCTTGAACGTATTCAAATTCTTTTAATTGCAACACTTGACCCCTGACAAGTCGTGCCATCGGAATCCAACCCGTGATGGTCATGGCAATAATCATTGGGAAAATTCCATTATTATCCTTAAACCACACCATGATAAGAATAACCATTAGCAAATATGGAATCGCATAAAGAACCTCTGCTATTCTCATCAAAATATTATCGACGCGACCGCCTTTTAGTGCAGAAATTCCTCCATACAATACACCAATCAGAAAATCCATTAATGCTGCCATAAAACCAATAAATAACGATATTCTCGCTCCGTACCATGCCCGTGTGAACAAATCCCGCCCTAATGAGTCCGTTCCAAACCAATGCTTTGCGTTCGGATGTACATTTCTCTTCGTAAAATCTTGTTCATAGTACGAATATCCATTAATATGAGTACCAATGCACGCCATAATGACAAGCAAAACAATCAAGATGAGGCCAAGCATAGCCAGCTTATTGGATCGCAATCGCCTCCATACATTTGCCCAATAAGAAATGGTGGGACGGGCAATTTTTTCCGCTTCTTTATAGTTGTCCTCTGCCGGTAAAAACATTTCTTCTCTTAAATGTAAGTCCTTCGCCATTATTTACTCTCCCCTGTCACCTTAATTCTCGGATCAATCCATGTGTAAGCAACATCCACAATGAAGATTAATAAGATGAGGATCGCACTATAAAAAACCGTTGAACCGAGTATGACTGGATAATCCCGATTTTGGATTCCTCTGACAAACATTTCCCCCATACCTGGAATGCCAAAAATATTTTCGATAATGAAGCTTCCTGTCACAATATTGGCAACTAATATGCCGAGTACTGTTACCACCGGTAAAATAGCATTTCGAATTGCATGTTTTATGATTACAACACTTCTTTTTAATCCTTTTGCCTGTGCGGTTAAAATATAGTCCTGACTCAAAACTTCAATCATGCTGGAACGCATCAGACGTGCGATATAAGCCATTGGCATGGCAGCCAGTGAAATTGACGGTAAAACCGTATGGGACCATGAAGTCCATGTTGCTACTGGAAAAATTGGCCATTTAACTGCGAAATAATTGATGAGAAAGGTTGCTAGAATAAAGCTCGGTACTGAAATTCCAATGATCGCAAGAATCATAGATAGATAATCTGGCCACCTGTTTTTATTCAACGATGCAATGACCCCAAAAATCAACCCGAAACAGATCGCAATTACCATTGCCTGCAGTCCTAGATGAAGGGATACCGGAAATCCATTTTTTATATAATCATTTACTGTTATCGATTGTGATTTCATGGATGGACCAAAATCCAGATGCAAGAGTGATTTTAGGTATAGCCCATATTGAACTATCTTAGGCTTATCCAAATTATAATGATGTTGAAGATTATCGTAGACAGCTTTTGGCATCGTGCCCTCTTTAGCAAAAGGGTTCCCAGGGATACTATGCATAATAATGAAGGTAAGCGTAATGATCGCCCAAATAGTAACCAGTGCCCAAAAAAACCGTTTTAAGGTGTATCGTAACATGAGTGTTTCACTCCAATTCATATAGCGTAGCCAAATACGTTTTTATACGCTAGTCCTACATACTGTTCTTACTCAGTATTTTTATTTGAAAAAGCGGGGTATGCCCACCTCGGCATACCACCCGCTTAAAGATTTATAACTGGAATAACTTCCTCTTTCACCTGTTCAGATCCGAAACAGTTGCTCCGTCCCCCTGTTTCACTAAACCTTGCTACTTTTTATTAATGTCTGCATAGATGTATTGTGGATATTTGTTAATTGGTGTAAAGAATCCTGTTACGTAAGATTTAAGTGCGTATGGTTTTGTGTAGAAATAGATTGGAATAATTGGCATTTGGTCCATTAGGATTTTTTCTGCATCATGCATTGCTGTCATACGAGTCTCAGGATCCATAGATGTTTTCGCTTTTTGAATGAGCGCATCATAGTCTTTGTTGCTCCATTTTGCATCATTGTATGGTCCGTTTGATACCCATAGATCCATGAATGTCATCGGATCTACATAGTCACCAATCCAACCAGCACGAGAGATTTGATAATCGCCAGCATGTTCGCGGTCAATTTTGACTTGGAATTCAACATTTTGTGCTTTTACATTAACGCCAAGGTTTTTACGCCACATTTCCTGAATTGCTTCTGCAATCTTTTTATGTCCTTCATTTGTGTTATACATGATGGTGAAATCAGGCATTTTTGACATACCTTCTTCAGCAAGACCTTCCTTAAGAAGCTGTTTAGCCTCTGCTACATCTTCCTTAAATAAGTCCCCTCCATTTTCTTCGTAATCACCATTTACGTCAGGGATTCCTGGTGGAACGACGGAATAAGCAGGTTTTTGACCACCTTGTGCAACATCTTCCACAATGGCTTTACGATTGATCGCCATCGCTAAAGCTTTTCTTATTTTTACATTGTCAAATGGTTTTACCTTATTATTTAAGTTGTAGTAATAAACAGATAAATCTGGTCCATTATGGAATTCAGGATCCTTGGATGACATCAGATACCCTTGGACATCCTGTGGAAGCGGATAGACCATATCCAATTGCCCCGCTTGATACATTTGCCATGCTGTGTCTTCATTGGCAATTTGCACGAAATCCACTTCGTCTAATTTGATATTGTCCTTATCATAATAATTTTCGTTCTTCACTAGTTTCATACTTTCTTTATGCTTCCACTCTGTTAATTTAAATGGTCCGTTCGAAACATAATCGGAAGCGTCTAAAGCCCATTTAGGGTTATCTTCTTGCACTTTTTTGTCAACCGGATAATAGGTATAGAACGATGTTAAATCAAGAAAGTATGGAGTTTGTTCAGCTAAAGTAACGACCAAAGTTTGGTCATCTGTTGCTTTTACACCAACTTGATCAGCTAGTGCTTTTAAATCTGCACCTTTTTTGGCGGAGTTATATGCCTCCCCACCTTTTAAATAATAGAGCTGATAAGCATATTCTGATGCTGTTTTTGGGTCAAGAGCATATTTCCATGCATATTCGAAATCGCCAGCGGTAACCGGATCCCCATTCGACCATTTCATTCCATCCTTTAAGTGGAATGTCCATGTTAAACCATCTGAACTTGTATCCCAGGTTTCTGCCATCCCCGCTTCAATTTTTCCTTCTGGTGTTTTCTTGGTTAAGCCTTCAAAGAGACCTTCTAATAACCATGAGTCATGTGTACCTTGTGCAGTACCTGGGTGGAGTGATCCCGGTTCCTCTGTATTATTGAGGTGTAGGATTTTTGGCCCGCTACTATTTTTATCTCCATCCTTTCCTTTGGAAGATGGTGATGAGGTATTTCCTTGTCCACTAAAACACCCCGACAGCAGCAACATTACGGCAAAAAGTAGAGACAGCAATGAAAATAACGTTTTTTTCTTTCTCAAACTTGTTTCCCCCTTGGAATATAAATTTCATGAGCAAAATAATAAATTGCTACCAATAAACTCTATTAAATAATTCCTATTTATATTCCGGAAAATTACTTATTTCCTATAAAAAATTTCCTTATACAAACAAAAAAACTGACTGTTATAGTAAATAACAGTCAGTTTTTTTTAAGTCATTATATTAATTAATGCAATTTACCCAAATAGGCTACTAAAGAAATTTCCTATAGCTTGAAATAAACTTTTAAAAAAGTTAGCAACACCTTCCCAAAAACCTTTATCTCCTGCCGCCTCTTGCAGTTTCTTTTTAATATCAGAAGTGATGCTTCCAAGCTGGCTTTTTACATTATCAAAATTGATATTAAGTGAACGCATCTTATCAAATAAATTAATAAGCAATTGACGATCTTCTGGACTTAGCTCAATCTTTAACGTTTTTAACTTATCATCCACGATCTTTGCAATATCTTCTTTTGTTGCAGGGTGCTGATTAGCAATTTCCTGTTTAATCTCCGTTAATAATTGGGTTACTTTATCTTGATCCAAACCATTCTTTTGTGAAAGATCAGTTGCTAGATTCAATTCCTGATTTGCGACTTCCATTCTATCCTTATTCAGTGTTGTTCCGGATTTATCATAGGCTTTATAAATTCCGACAAGTGCGGACTCACCAGTAACTTTAATTGGCGACGCCACATCAACAGTTGCATCTTCAACCCCCGCGGTAAGTAAAGCATTCGAATACATATCAGCTGTTACTCTCGTTATATTATTTGGAGTTACAATATTAACAACAATTCCTGTTCCTTTATCTTTTCTTGTTATTTTGGCTGAAGAATACAAATTGGAGTTTGGATCTCCATTAATATATTTGACAAGGTCAGTATCAGTAACAGTAATTTCCTTTACTTGGGTACTATCTGTCACATTAAAAACTTTTCTCATTTCTTCCTTCTGTGCAGGTGTTAAAGTTTCCCCATAAACAACGATAGGTAAGCCGTATTTTTCATCATAACCTGTATCATTATTGTCATTGCTTGATGCTTTTACAAAACTATTAGCCCCTATTCCTAATAGGAAGATCGCCACTAGAACAATTCTACTTAGCTTTTTTAACATATTTTGTTTCTCCTTTTATTCTGCTTAAATATTCCCCTATAAGAAAAGCGCTAGCCGATAGGCACTGTAGCTAGAAAGAGTTTAAACTTGTTAAATAATTTAATTAGATAAAAAACCTAAACTAGCTTATCTCTTAATATAGGGTTGTCTTCCATATCTATTTTTTCGCATCACATTTTAGACGTTTTTTTGTATGTTAATGTTTCATTTTATATAAATTCCGTAAAAAATCCTATCTATTGGTATTTTTGACAGGCCGTAGTTAATTATTCAGTTTGAATTCTCCGTTAATAATCTAGTGCTTTTTTTAATGACAAAAATATAAAACCCAATATAGTATGTTGCTAGTAAAAAGAATACACCTAAAGTAAGTGGATCTTTTGCATAAAATTGAACATTTTGCGGATTGCTTCTTTCGGCTTGCGATGTCATCTCGATCATAAAAACAATCCGATATGCAAAACGGCTAAGAAATATGAATAATACCAATGATTCTATCCATATATGCGTCCGATAAAATAATGTATCGTTTCTCATCTCAAATGTACTATGTTTCATGGCATACATTACTAGTATTCCTCCTAAAAGCATACCTATTAAATCATATACATATGAGATGGGGTGTACTGCACTTGTAGCAAGAAGAACGATGAAAATGATCGAAAATATACCGATTCTAGTCAAAAGTCTAGACCTAATAAATGGTTGAAAACCAATCGAACGTTTTATCCTCCGATACAAAATAAAAGCAATAAGTGCTATTGGATAAATATAATGAATAATCGAATTCACGCTTTACCTCCTAAAAATTGTTCGTACACCGATTTTAACGAAAATTTCTATATTGTTCATTAAATTCTTTCTCATGTTCGCAACTTTTTGTCGACACAAAACTTTCCATCTGATTACATATTTAATTTTTTCATCGGAACAAACACTATAAGTAACAAAATTGACTGTCGAAAAAGGGCTCATTTTTTTAAAAATTTTTTTCGTAAAACTCATCATTTTTCATTCCGTTTTATGGATAGGTAATCCTGTTAAGAAAAGATGCCATGAAACTACATTTCATAAGAAAATTGCCTGAAGAAGTGGAGCAATAAGATGAAAAAAATAATGATCATTATTGCAAGCATTGTTGGTATTTTAGCATTTGGAGTTGGCGGTTATGCTTATTACGTTTATCATTCGGTTAAAGAAACTGCCGAACAAATGCATGAACCTTATGTAAATGAAGAGCCGCCTCCTGAAGTAAGCATTTCCTCTAATCCAAAACCTATTGCTATTTTATTAATGGGGGTCGATCAGCGAAAAGGAGATCCTGGCCGCACCGATACGTTGATTGTTATTACTTTAAATCCCAAAAAGGAAAAAATGGTTATGGTCAGTATCCCCCGTGATACCAGGACAGGAATCATCGGGAAAGGAACACTGGATAAAATAAACCATGCTTATGCATTCGGAGGAACAAAGATGTCTGTTGACACAGTAGAAAATTTTGTTGGAATTCCGATGAATTATTATATTCGCGTGAATATGAAGGCGCTTAAAGAATTAGTAGATGCGGTTGGAGGGATTACCGTTCAAAATGATATAGAATGGTATGATGAAGGCTATTATCAAAAGGGATATCATTATAAAAAAGGGCAAATCACCCTGAGTGGACCACAAGCATTAGGATTTGTCCGAATGCGCCACCTGGACCCAAAAGGAGATCTTGGTAGAAATGAGCGACAGCGCAAAGTCATAAGCGCTATCGCCGATAAAGCCGCAACGATATCTTCTGTTACACGAATTACCGATATATTAAGTGCACTTGGAAAAAATGTTAAAACTAATATGACTTTTGATGAAATGATGAATATCCAGAAAAATTACCGAAACACTCAAAAAAATATCATTCAATATGATGTCAAAGGAAATGGAGAAAGAATCAATGGGATTTTTTATCACGTAGTTCCACAAGAAGAAAAATTGAAAATGATGAATGATTTAAAGGAGAGTATGGAAGAGTAAAATTTAATGTATCAAACCTATTGTTTTGGGCATATGATGGATCATCCATCAATATTAAAAGGAATGATTCATATGCCTGCAGTCGTAGGACCAGTACAAGTTGGTAGAATGCTTATTGGCGGTGTGGTCACAATTGGAGATCATGCTTTTATCACTCCAGATAGTTCAACGAAAACCACAATGGGCTCTGGAGCTCTCAGTACGGCAAATTATGCATTTGTTGACAATCAATTTGATATTAACACAAACTTCGAAGGTTCACTGTCCGATGAACCAATTGTCAATAATTTTTAAGAGTCGGGTTTATCCCGACTCCGTTTGGAATAAATTTATATGCATGCATAAATAGTTAAGAAAACTTATTTATTTTCAATTAATTTAATAGCTGCTTCTAGAACATTTTCACCCTTCATTAATCCATAGTCCTGCATGTTAATAGACTCAACTGGGATATTTTTCCCTGTTAGTTTTTTCTCAAATTGAGCTTTCATATAACGAACTTGTGGGCCAAGTAATAATACATCGATATTCTTTTTCTGCAAAGAACTATCCACTTCAGAAGCGGAAACCGCAAAAATATCCGCTTCAATTCCTTTAGCTTCGGCTGATTTTTGCATTTTAGAGACTAATAAGCTTGTACTCATCCCTGCAGAACATACTAACATAATTGTTTTCATAACTATTCCCTCCTAATGGTTAAGTAGACTTATTTATGATTATGTTTATCTTGTCATAAAAATGCTTAATTTCACGTTGGCACTTCCATTAGCTAACGAAAGAGTTGAAGTCCGGACGTCAAAATGAATTAAAGCGGTAATGTATTTATTTAATAGTGCAGTAGTCTTTTCAAATGAGATAGTGAAATACATGAGTATTTCTGTGGATATAAATTATGTGGAGCGTAATAAATTTCTCTTTTTGGAATAGTAAATTTTCAATATTTTTTGTACCACTACTCAACAACATCCTCTGAATAGTTAGCCTCTATTTGTCTAAGCATTTCATTAAACCTCTTTTTTTTCAACCGGGACCAAATAATGCCAACAAACGCATCATTTAGTTTTTGAAGATAGCCATAGGAATCCATCTTTTCAGTATAATGTAATTCACAATTTTCTTCGGTAAGCGGACGAACCTTATATGTCACTGTAAAATCATGGATAGTACTAGTTGTTCGATACTGATAGGATTCATTTTTGGTGATTTCTTCTATCTTTACTGTAGCCTTATTATTCTTTGAGAATGTCTTGATATATTCGAATCCTGGCAGTTGACTTTCAACTACCTTTTTTCCTGTTTGCGAATGGATATCGGACAAAACTGATTTTATTATTGTCTTATAAAGAAATTGAGCCGGAACATTCATTTTTCTTACTATTTCCATTAGAATCACCTAATCTTCTTTCTTTTTAATCTTCCTTTTCCCCCTAAAAACCATAAAAGCACCAACTATAATAAGAAAAAGTGCAGTAGTCAAATTATAAATATCGTACTTCCCTGTTCGCGCATTTGCACTAAGAAGTAACAGGAGACAGCCGATACTGGCGAGAAATAAGCCGTTTTTAACCATGGTGTTCATCCTTTTCATTCAGCTGGGGCAGAACGGAAATAAAGAACCGATCCCCACGGCTGACTTTTAATAGCTTTTTTGGCTAGTTTAGATGCTTGTTCCAAATCTTTTGCGTTTGTTTCGAAATAAAGATTGATGCCCTTTTTTTCTTTAAAGGAAAATTGAATCCCCTCTTCGTTATAATTGTTTAATAGTTCTATGATTTTATCTTGTTGTACAGCAGAGCAAACTTCTATCATTTTCTTACTCCTTTCTAGATGATAAGAAAAGCGCAGGCGCCTTGCTCATCGGCGTACGGATTTCCGAGTCTTCGACTGAGATAAAGGAAACACAGCGAGGTAGTTCACGAGCTATTGAAAATTGCACTACCATTTTCACCTGATGTTGACTTATCGCAGGGAGGAGACGTAGAAATCCGCTAGCCGATAGGCGCCGGAGCTAGACATGTAAAGATTGGTGAGCCACTCCTGCAATAACGAAGCAAGTGGCCCACCCATTTGTGTACGATTCTTATGCGGCTTTATCCTCTACTTTTGCATTCACTTTATTTGCAGCAATTACAAACGGAACCCAAATGATAAATGAAACAGCCATGGCAACTAATGTAACAATTGGTGCACGCCAATCTGCTCCAGTGGCCATGAAGCTCAGCAAGAGCGGCGGAGTTGACCAAGGTATTGCTACCGAAACAGGATTAACCCATCCCCATATTGTTGCAAAATAACCGATTGAAACAGATACAACTGGTGCAATCAAGAATGGGAAGAACATAAGTGGGTTTAGCACAATTGGCAAACCGAACATAATTGGCTCATTAATATTGAATATTCCAGGTCCGATGGCCAATTTTCCAACCGTCTTATAATCTTTCCGTTTTGAAAACAGAAGAATTGCCAATATTAAAACAATTGTTCCTCCTGAACCACCATACCATGCATAAGCATCAAAGGATCCACGAACCCATTTATATCCATGCGCAAGAACCGCTGCGCTTCCGCCGTGTTCGAAAAGGTTAACGTTATGGATTTGAGCTACACCGAAAACTCCTTCCAAGAGTGGGGCAAGAACGTTTGGTCCATGGATTCCGAAGAACCAGAACAACTGAACAAATAGGGTAACTAAGATAACAGCTCCATATCCTTGGGAAAGTCCCAAAAGCGGTTGAGCGATCGTTTTTTGTATCCATTGTAAGAACGTCATATCCGGTACGATTAGAGAGAATACCCAATAGAAAATAGCAATAACATAAAGAGCCACAGTAGCCGGAACGATGGATGCAAAAGCTGTAGAAACTGCAGGTGGAACCGAATCCGGTAATTTGATTGTAATATTCTTCAACATCAATTTAACGTATATCATCGTAGCGACAAAACCAATAATCATAGCGGTAAAGAAGAAATTAGCGTCCAAATTATTCAGCGGCAGCCATCCCCAGCCAGCAGCTGTAATGCTTTTTGAAGTAGCAGTCCACCCAGCAGCATTAATGGCATCTACAGTGGTCTGATCTAGCTTTAATCCAGAGATTGCACCAGAGAAGGAGAACGTAATCCCTGCAATCGAGGCAGCGGTTGCTACGATTCCTCCCGATAACTCGTTTACTCCGTAAGCTTTTGCAATATTATATCCCCATGAGAAAACAAAGATCAATCCAGCAATAGCGAGCGTACCACTCCAGACATAACCATTGATCGTGATAATTTGTTTAATAACCGGGATGGTGCTCCCATCATATCCATCGATGAATTTTGGCGGCAAATCCCTCAAAATCGCGTTAAGCATAACAGCCACGGAACCAGCCATTGTTGCAGGTAGAGTCCCAATAAACGCATCCCTTAATGCAACTAGATGCTTTTGACCCCCAATTTTAGATGCAATCGGAAGAAAATACCTTTCCAACCATGCAGTGATCAAATTCATTCATATACCCCCTAAAAAATAAATGAAAGCATGTTATAAAACTCAGGTAATTGTGTAAAACGAAGCTGAGTGATGAAAACATCCCTTTTCTTACTTCAAACGCATCCCCCCTCTCAAGAATAAATGGATATAGTTATAAAAATGGTGAAACGGCTTTAAATACTTTTTGCAAATAAGCTATGAATCTCGAAGCGCAGGAAAATTCCATTACACTGATGTTTTATGATGAATTAACAGAAGGTAGTCACCTATTTGTAAAACGAAAACTTCTTAAATCTACATATACTATTAAAATATGAATGAAAGCGTTTACTAATGATAGCAAAAAAATATTGAAGATTATTAGCTTAGAGTAAATATGTATTCTTACTTCTATTTAAAACATTTAGGAATTAAATACCGAATTTAGCTTGTTGTGCTATTACTTAAAATCTATAAACTATACAATTTTTCCCATCGTTCCATCGTTTTTTTAGAATATTTAGTTTTTATTACCCACTTTAATTATAATAACAAATATAAATTTAGGCAATACGAAATTAAATTTGTTATTACAAATTTCAAAAAAAAATTAAAAGAGGGGGAAAGCAAACCCAATATTATTCACTTCGGTTTATTTTAGTGTGATGGATTCTGGCAATGAAACATGTGTCAATATATACGTTTCTTTCGCACGAAGCACATTATAGGAAGATCCTTTAAGTACTTCCTGATCTACAAATCCTGGGTGAGTCATGATCTCAACCGTTTGCCCATCCATTACCTTTTCTTCTAAAGAATGAAAATAATCTTCGCTTATCGATTCACCGTAAAAGTCTTCCAAGAAAACATCGCTATAATACGGTAATTCAAATGAGTGGTTCGGTTTCCTAACTGGGAGATTATATTTATCAGACAGCCTCTTCACAACAGGATAAAGTTCATCCCAACCGTGTACATGATGATGGCTATCAAAATGATTTGGAGTAAGACCAGCCCTGTAAAATGCCTCAATTTGTGCAGTCCATTCACGTTCTAATTCTGCTAAGTCTATATCCATATGCTTCATCAAATAAGCTAAAGATTTAAAGTTTCCATTTTCATCTATCAATGTTTTTGCATTATCTATTAACGGCTGTCCACAAGTTAAAACTAAATGAATCCCCACCTTTAGTGTAGGATATTGCTTTGCAAGTGCCACTGCATGTTTGGTGCCAGACATATTCATCATCATCGTAGTAGAATTGACTATCCCGTGCAGATGACTTTCAATGATGCCATAATTTACTCCGGCAGAATAACCAAAATCATCCGCATTTACAATAAGCTTTATCATTTTACACTCTCCCCCTATTTAAAGTTGACGCTCATTGTTGATTCACTATAGGCAGTTTCGCAATCAACACACTTTATTAACTTATATGAAGAAAAAGGGCAGCATAGTGCTACCCGATTAAATTTTAAAGAATTGCGGCAAATGTTCCTTATGTGCCTCCAGCATTTCATCCAAAATGAGTTTGCCGACACGATCATTTGCTACAAGCGGATTAATGGTCATGGCAAGCAAAGCTGTGTTGTAATCACCTGTCACAGCCGCTTCTGCTGCAATTCGCTCGAAAGATTTAATTTGACCGACAAGACCTTGAACTGCAACTGGAAGCTCGCCAATGACAATTGGCTTAGGTCCTTCTTTTGTAATGATACAGCTTACTTCAACTGCGGAATCTGCAGGTATTCCGGCAATTGCTCCATTATTTATGGTATTTACTGGCTGAATATCTTTTTTATCCGTATAGATCGAATGGATCAAGCGTACGGCTGCATCACTATAATAAGCACCACCGCGTTTTTCCAATTGTGGCGGTTTTATATCAAGATTGGGGTCTTTATAAAGCTCAAATAATTCCACTTCTAATTTTTTCACGACTTCTGCCCTTGTTCCTAGCTCCTTCGCATTTTTCAGTTCTTTTTCCACCATATCACTTTGCTTATAATAATAGTTGTGATAAGAGCAAGGAAGGGCATTAAGCGCTTTTAAAAATTCTGGTTCCCATTCTAATGCAGGTACATTTTTGACAGTAATCGCATTATCAGGATTCGTAATCATATCAATTACCTTTTCTTTTACACTTACACCATCTAGGAAAATATCTAAACCAAATACCATATGATTTAATCCTGCAAACGTAATACGAACACGACTATGATCAACATCAAGTAGGCGTGCAACACCCATTTCCATTCCGATCGGCACATTACACAGACCTACAACTTTTTTGATATTGCTGTAACGAAGGACGGCTTCCGTTACCATACCAGCTGGATTTGTAAAATTAATTAGCCATGCTTCTGGGCAAAGCTCCTCCATTTCACGGCAAATATCCAAAATGATAGGAATAGTACGAAGACCTTTAAATAACCCTCCTGGACCGTTTGTTTCTTGCCCTAAAACTCCATATTTAAGAGGAATTCTTTCATCTTTTGCGCGAGCATCTAATAATCCAACACGAAATTGTGTTGTTACAAAATCTGCATCCTTTAATGCCGCACGACGGTCTAACGTTAAATGTACATCAATAGGAAGACCAGCTTTTTTAATCATTCGTTTTGCCAAATCCCCTACGATTTCCAGCTTTTCTTTTCCCTCATCAATATCTACCAGCCATAGCTCGCTGATAGGTAATTCTTCATATCGTTTAATGAATCCCTCTACTAGTTCAGGGGTATAGCTGGAGCCTCCACCAATCGTAGCGATTTTTATTCCCTTTCCCATGAATATCTACCTCCTATTTTTGTAGTTCCTCACGTAAATCGATAATTTCCTTTGCCAAATCCTTCACAGTCATGGCTGTCATTAAATGATCTTGGGCATGTATTAGAATAATGGGAATTTCAAATGATTCCCCACTAGACTCCTTCTGTATTAACTCCGTTTGATAATGATGTGCCTCTACAAAAGCTTCGTCTGCTTCTTTCAACTTTTCCCTCGCACCTACAAAGTTCTTTTCCTTCGCTTCATATAAAGCTGCCATCGCTAGACTTCTAGCATTACCGCTATGCAAAATTAATTGGAAAGATAAGTTATATAATTCTTCCTTCGTCAAACTATTTCACTCCTTGAAATAACTTTTTTTAAATACGAACTATTTTTTACACCAAAAAGAATGAGTTACAGTTTGAAGCAATGTATCGCTCGCTACCGAACCCATTCCCTTTGTCCATCATTCCACACATTAGGAAGGAATGTTCATGTTACAGATAGTCGATAGCCCGAGCGAGTGTCTCATTCCTTTGTGGTGTATTTTGGTAATACAATTGGTTCTAGTTAAACACTTACTTCCGAAGAATCTGTATTTTGTGTTGCTTCTCTTATTCTTTTTGCATCCATCTTCCCTTGAATAACCACAAATGGGAACCACATTAAAATTGAAATAATTAAATTTACTCCAGATAAAATGGCACCTGAAATATGTCCTCCCGTTGCAAGCCAGCCATTTACGATTACAGGTGTTACCCATGGAATATTCGCTACGATTGGAAATACTAAATGCAGAGAAATAGCAAGGTAAGCGACAATCGTTAATACAATTGGCGTTAAAATAAACGGAATGAGCCAGATAGGATTTAACACGATCGGCATACCGAAAATAACAGGTTCGTTAATTTGAAATAACCCTGGTGGTGCCGATAATGCAATCATTTGTTTGTGGCGTTTACGTGCTGCAAGGAATAGCGCAATCAAAAGTCCTAAAGTTGCTCCAGAACCACCTAAATTAACATATGCATCCATGAAGCTTCCCGCATAAATATGATATTGACTTAAATCCGTTACATGATCTTTGTAAAGATTGATATTTTCGATTCCCAACTTTGTTAAAAGGGGAGATTGGATTCCTTCTAAAATATTGTCCCCATGTAATCCGATAGACCAGAATAAATGAATCAACAATGTTATTAAAATAGCAAAAGGTAATGAATCTACTGCACCACTTAATGGTTCTACTAAAATTCGACTTAACCAATCATTAAAATATTCTCCGTGTGTTATCATACGGAATAATACTCCTATAACCCCCATAATAAAAATGGTTAACATTCCTGGGATTAAACGTTGGAAGCTTCTTGCTACTGATGGCGGTACACCATCAGGTAATTTAATTTCTAATTTTTTCACCCTAGACAACCGGACGAAAATTTCTGTTGCAATGATTGCAACTATAATTCCTGTAAATAATGCAACTGCTCCAAAATATTGGCTGTCAATAATTCCCCAAACTGCATTCTTAACACCTTCTACTTTAGTTGTTTGCGGGATTAATAAAAAGTAGGATGCACCTGCAATCAGCATTGCTTCAAATCCTTCATCTCCATAGGATTTTGCTAATTTATATGCAATCCCAAAGACCGCAAATATGGTCATAAACGCTATAGTTCCCCACCAAATGTCATCACCTAACGTTTGCCAGTTCTTACCGAATATTGCTTCCATCATTATTCTATAAGGCTTTATAATATCACCAATGTTATTAAGCAATACGAATAAAGAACCTACCATCGTAATTGCAATCATCCCAACTAATGTATCACGAATTGCTAATAAATGACGCTGATTACCAAATTTTGTTGCATAAGGTAGAATATACTTTTCAAGAAATTTCATCATTTACTTAGTCTCCTCTTAAGTTGTATTGCTTGTTTCAATACCTCTTCTCCCATACAAAGCCCCTAATGCTGGGAATTAATAACATCCACAGGAATATTTTTTGTATCTCCTACTTTTTGCATTTCTTTCAACATATAACGAACTTATGGTCCAAGTAATAATACAACTGCTTGATCGATATGGTTATGAACCTCTGTACCACCAACAGCACAAATTTTACAGTTTAGGCCATGCTCCATTGCAGCTTTCTCCATTTTTGTTACTAATAGTCTTGTAGACATTCAAGCTGAACAACATAATAAAATATTCATCGATTCATCCTCCATATGTCTGTTTTTCCCTTTCAACATGGTACTTTTCAAACCATTACACCATTATTATTAAACAACTAATGACGAAAAGTCCCTATGTGTAAGCGTTTTCTATTTATTGATTATTATTATAATTACAAATATAATCATATGCAATACAAAAAACAAATTTGTCATTACCAATATTCAAATTAATACTTTTTATACTGAAACAATAGATTATTTGTCCTAATTTATGTTATAAAACAAGTAGAGTAATAATAAAGGAGGATTTTCGTGGAAAAGGAAGGAAACGGGGATGCATTGCATTTTAAAGTCAAGGAAGCGATCATCCAATTAATAAAAACAGGAGAGTACACTCCTCATACACAGTTACCTACTGAAGCGGAATTTTGTGAGAAGTTTAGTGTGAGCCGTACTACGGTAAGAACTGCACTTCAACAATTGACACTCGAAGGTTATATATATAGAAAACAAGGAAAAGGGACATTTGTCTCCGGTCAAAAAGTACAACAAGTTTTAACGAATACTGTGAGAAATTTTACAGAACAGCTAACAACCCAAGGAAAAAGCCCAACCATAAAAGTAATTGGCTTAACTGTCATTCAATCAGATGATTTTTTTGAGGATATATTTTCCTTGCAAAAAGGAGATCCCGTTAATATGCTTGAAAGAATTCGTTACGCTGACAATGAGCCATTACAATACGAAATCGCTTATTTGCCGTGGCGAAAAACACCTGGTATCAATGCAAAGGAATGTGAAAAATCATTATATAGACTCTTAGAAAATCAGTTTGGATTAAAGGTGAAAAAAACCATTGAATACTTAGAATTATCCCATGCAGATAAGGATATTGCCGAAAAATTAAAAGTCAAAGTAGGCGCACCATGCTTTTCCCTTATCACCTATACCTATATTGAAGATGGGACACCCATTGAATACTCCAAAACCATATTCCGTGGGGATAAAGCAAATTTCGTTATCGAGAGACATTATTAAAAATTTGTTATAACAAGTTTTTCCGACAAAAGATACGAATAAAGTACGTGAAAGAAATCTTTATTTCATGCCGTTTTGCTGAAATTCATTCAAACGTTTGATTAAGGGGATTTGTGGGTATCTATTTTACAAGTTAGCTAAAACTTAAACGGCATAAGTAATATAATGTGGGTCGGTGATTCCCCTTCCGATCTCATGTGTTACACCCAATTTTTCTCTTTTGTCTTATTCTGCTATTTAAATAGAACTTTTTGACGAAAAAGACATAACATTTAGTAATACGAAAAAACATTGATGCCCCATGAAATCATCCACAAAATTACACTTCATTTATTCTAAAATATATGCTATGTTCTTAAAAATGAAAACTTTTTAAAAAGAATAGAGCCTCACTAATGCGAGGAAACGGAAGGGATTATAACGATGGGAATGTTTACAACAGATGTGAAAGACATTCAAGAAGAGGTAATGGGGATTTTTGAACATTTACATGCCCATCCTGAGGTTAGCATGAAGGAATTTAATACAACCAAATTCATAAAAAGCAAATTAGATGAATTAGGGTGTAAAACTCGTATATTTGATGATTGTCCTGGTGTCGTAGCTGAAATCGGTGAGGGACTACCAGTGGTAGGTGTACGTGCAGATATGGATGCACTGTGGCAAGAAGTTGATGGAGTATTTAAAGCGAATCACTCCTGTGGACATGATTCACACATGACCATGGTGCTTGGTGCACTTATGTTATTGAAGAGGCAAAAGTCTTTGCCCAAAGGGACGGTTCGTTTTATTTTTCAACCAGCAGAAGAAATTGGCCTAGGTGCCAAAAAAATGATTGAAAAAGGTGTTGTGGACGATATTGAATTTTTATATGGCCTCCATGTCCGCCCAATCCAAGAAACGGAAAACGGCAGAGCGGCACCTGCAATCCTACATGGGTCAAGCAACCATATTAATGGAACAATCATTGGGGAGGATGCCCATGCGGCACGCCCGCATCTTGGTACAAATGCCATTGAAGTAGCGGCATCACTCGTACACGAACTTGCTTATATTCATATAGATCCAATGATTCCGCACTCTGTAAAAATGACGAAGCTTCATGCCGGCGGTGAAAGTGCAAATATTATTCCAGGTCAAGCAACCTTTAGTCTTGATTTGCGTGCCCAAACGAACGCAGTCATGAATACACTAATCGAACAAGTGAAATCAGCAGTGGACTCGATTGCCGAATTTTATAAAGTAAAAATTGATTTAACGATTCCAGAAAGCTTAGCGGCTGCAACGGTTAATCCAGAAGCTAAAATGATAATGGCAGAGGCTATATCAGAAGTGCTAGGCAGAGATAAGCTCGACGAAGCACTTGTTACTACTGGTGGTGAGGATTTTCACTTCTACTCTGTAAAACGCCCACACTTAAAAGCAACAATGCTAGGGCTTGGATGTGGACTTACTCCTGGACTGCATCATCCTCATATGACCTTTGACCGGAATGCGATGTTCTCTGGGATGCAAATATTAGCGATGGCAGTATTAAAGACGTTAGGTAAAAACACAAATGGAGAAAATCCCATAAACTCTAATTTATTTGTATCTAGCTAAACAGCCAAGGAGAATAGTCTCCTTGGTTTTTTTGTTACTTCACTTCATAGAGATTTCTTTTGAATCTATGTTCTTACTTATTATCTCAAATTTTGCCTGAACTTTTTCGGCGTAAGTATAATCACCGAAACAATATGGATAGCGGAAGTTCCCTTTAAAACCTCCACAAGTGTATACATCCGGATGATTTTTTACTTGAATTTTGGAATATGCTTTTGCAAGCTCCTCACTATGAATACTACCATTAGCTGCTACGTATTGGATATATCCTGGCCCCATATTATAGCTCTGGATAATCGTATCCAAATCAACCTTATATTTCGCACCCAAAAGGTACATTTGATAAAAATGATAAACCCCTTGCTTAATACTAACCTGTCTATCTTGAATCTCATTTCGCTTTAACCCGGCGGATTCAGAAGCTTGCATGAGATCTTGACCTTCTCCACGGCTTTCTTGATACATGATAGCAAGCAATAATGGAGTATATTTTTGTAAACTATATTTTTTTAATTCTTTCTCAATATCAGGTTTATATGATAAAACTTTTTCAGTTTGTTTTTGAAATATTAATGGCATATATTGTGTTAATAAATCTTTAAGTGTGTTTCCCTTTGCTGCAAGAATCATCATTACTATAAGCAATAAGAGGAAAACAGCAACTACGGACTTCAATTTCTTTATCACGTCGTTTCCTCCGTTTTACCACCACTTGTTTACTTTTTAAAAAGTGATGAGTGATGCTTTTATCGTAACATATTTCTTTTAAGAAACGGTTAGCAATTTTTACAATTGTGTAAACCGAAGAAAAAAAGAAACAGTACTAAAGTCCTAATATTAAGCTACATGATATTCCAACTATTCTACACGATTGCAGGATTAATTCTTTTTAACACGAATTGAGTATTTATACCTATATAAATGTAAAATTGATTGATCACTCTTTTACAGATCCCTGTGTTAAACCAGACACAATCCGGCGCTGAAAGATGAGAACTAGAACAACAAGCGGAACAGTAACTACGATAGATGCAGCAGCAATTTCCCCCCATGGGATTGTATACTGCCCCTGGAACAAAGCAAAGCCTACTGGAACTGTCTTGTAATTAGTATCCGTATTGATCGTTAAGGAAAAAAGAAATTCATTCCATGCAGCAATAAAGACAAGAATCGCAGTTGTAAATATCCCCGGGGCAGCTAATGGGAAGATAATTTTCCAATAGGTTTGCATTAATCCCGCCCCATCAATCTTCGCCGCTTCTTCTAAGTCATGCGGGATTTTCCGGAAAAAGGTTACGAGAATCCAAATGGATAGCGGTAAAGTAAAGGTGGTATACGGAATAATTAAACCAAGATAAGAGTTGGTTAAACCCACATTTTTTAAAAAGATATATATAGGTGAGATCGTCGCAATTTGCGGGAACATCGAAACGGATAAAACAATGCCCAAAATCACCGTTTTCCCTGTAAATTGCAAGCGGGCAATCGAATAGGAGGCAAAGGATGCAACAAAAACGGTATAAATAGTAGTAATAGTGGAGACCACAAAGCTATTCCATAAATAACGGCCAAATGGATAGTCAAAGAAAACAGACATATAATTTTTAAGAGTTGGATGTGTTGAAAAAGGTGTAAAGGCTTTATCTCCAAACAATTCTGTTGCAGGCTTAATTGAACTGACGAGCATCCATAGGAAAGGAAACATGACAATAAAAACGAAAATGAATAATAAGATATAAAATAGCCATCCTGCTTTTCTCTTCATCATGATCTCCCCCTATTTCCCCGATGAATCCTGTAATAAATCTTTGCCAAGGAATTTAATATATATCATCGAAATAAAAGCCACACAAATAAATACAATAACCGCTAATGCGGAGCCATCACCAAAGTTAGTTTGCGAGAACATCACTTTATAGGCCAATATTGAAATCGTTTCGGTTGAGTTTGCTGGGCCTCCACCTGTTAATACATAAATTAAGTCAAAAACCCGAAAAGCATCTAGTGTACGGAATAACAAAGCAACTAGCATACTAGATTTTAAGAGTGGAAGCGTGATGTTCGTAAATTGCTTCCATTTCGAAGCTCCATCAATAGATGCTGCTTCATATAATGAGCTTGGAATGACTTGTAATCCCGCTAGCAACAATAGAGCCATATACGGAGTGGTTTTCCATACATCTGCAAAAATTATCGAAACAAACGCTCCCACTTGTGTGGTTAGAAGGTTGCTCATATGATCAACCAAACCAACACTTTCGAATATCTTTGCCACTACCCCATTTTGGCCATCGTATAAAAACTTCCACATTAATGCCGAAACTGCTGTCGGAATCGCCCAAGGGATTAAAATGGAGGCGCGAATGAGCCCTCTTCCTATAAAAGCTTTATTAATTAAAAGTGCAAGGGCCATACCTAGTATAAGTTCAATAGCTACGGAAATAACAGTAAAAGTAAAGGTATTGCTAAGTGCTTTCCATAATCTTTTGTCTGAAAAGTCCTCTTTATAATGAGATAATCCGATGAAATTTGGCTTTATAACTACCTGGTTAAGCGCAAGAGATAAGCCTTGCAGCTTTTCCCCTTGATCAAGCTTTGTAGTGGCTGTAACCGATTTTAATTCACTGTAAATACGGTTGGTAGATGCTTGGATTTTTTCAGCCAGCTTTTTGTCCATTTTTACAAACTCGAGACTGGAATCAACTTGCTCGTAATTCATAAGCTTATCATTTACAATGTTATACTTTTCTTTTATATCCGGATCTTTCTTGATATTTTCATCCAAGGATTGAATGGTTGTCTTTACCTGATTTAATTCATCGACAGCATGTCCTTTTTGTATCTCAGCATTTATACCGCTAACTATAAAAGGATAATTATCTAAGTATTTTTTCAGATTGAAGGAATAGCTCAAATGTGTCTCTGAATTCGTTGGACTATTTAACTTCAAATCGAACAAACTAAAATAAAAAGACTGAATGACCGGCCATATTGCAATCGCAGCAATTAGGATTAGTGCCGGTGCAACTAAGGCATAAGCCTTTATTTTTTCAGCGGATTTTTTTGGTTTTTCCGTCACCATCTCAACTCCTTTTTAGAAAAATTAGCCTTTCCAAAGAAAGGCTAATTTACAGGCTTCCCCCCTACTGCTTAAGCTTTTCTTTCATTTGCGATTCCATATTTTTAACCGCTTCTTCTACGGTTTCTTGTTTTGCAATGGCTTTTGATACTTCAATTTGAATAATATCGGAGATTTCTTGATAGTTTGCAGCAACTGGACGTGGAACCGCTGCATTTAATCCTTCTTGAAATCCTTTATCACCGAAAGTTGGATTTGCTTTTACTACATCTGCATCACTGTAAAGACTTGTAATCGTTGGAGCATGACCACCATATATTGCGTCGATTTTTTGACCTTCCGCTCCCGCCATAAATTTAAGGAATTCCCAAGCTTCTTTTGGATGCTTAGAGTATTTATTGATACCCGCTTGCCAGCCGCCTAATGCCGCTGCAGAACCTTTATCACCTGCCGGTAGCGGAGCAATACCTACCTTTCCGACAATTTTCGATTTTTCTTTGTCATTTGCACTCGCATATTCATATGGCCAGTTTCGTAAAAATACCGTTTGACCCTCAATGAATGCCTGATCGGATTCAATTTCTGTAAAGGTATTTACGTTGCCAGGAACAACACTCGACTTTGCTACTTCTACTAGCATCTTTAAACCTTTTATTGTTTCTGGGCTATTTACAACAACTTCATTCTTTTCATTTATAAATTGACCACCATAAGATGCAACGAATTCAATCGCATTACACACTAACCCCTCATACTGCTTTGCTTGAAGAACATATCCAAATTTAGTACCGCCTTTTCCTTGCTTTTCCTTTGCCATTTTTAATAGGTCATCCCATGTTTTCGGGACTTCGTCTTTACTTACTAAATCGGTTCTATAATAGAGAAGACCTGCATCAATGAATTTCGGCAGTGCCCATTGTTTTCCATTATATTGTGATGCAGCTAAAGCACCTTGGTTATATTGACTTAAATCGACCCCATCCTGCTGGATGAAACGATCAAGAGGTAGAACATAATCTGCTTGTGCAAATTCTGGTGGCCAGATAACATCCATATCAAATACATCGATTTCGGAGGATTTTCCATTTAATTGAGTGACATACGTATCATGCTGCTGCCCACTATCAGAAGGCATTTCTTTAAATGTAACTTTAATATTTGGATGAGATGCTTCAAATGCTGCCACAATTTTTTCTGTTCCCTTCGTTACATCCTTACCTCTTGCATACACAATCGTTACTTTTTTATCTTTATTGTCCTTTGTGCCTTTGTCTTTTTCCTTAGTACTATCCGTTTTACTAGAACAAGCAGCCAGCATTAAAGTCAAAGACAAAAAAAGTGTCCCAACTATCTTCCATTTTCTTCTTTTCTTCACGTCAGTTTCCCCCTTTTATTTTATGTTTAGCTGCCTTTTAAAAAAGGCAGACATTACAACCTTTCCATCAATTTCTATATAACTTGAAATCAATTTTTGAAATTTACGTTTAAAGTCTGAAATAGCTTTTCTATTTGGGTTCAATGTCATTGTATTAATGACAAGCAAAAGTTATGAATGATAGGTGGAATAATTCAAGTGGTTGTTTTCGTAAATTGCTATAAATTCTAATGCAGACATACTGTCGGTATATCTTTTCTTAAAAGGTCATTAGGGTGTTTATTAGATATTCGTATAAAAAAGTAGCAAAGTTTAAGAAAAGAGCTTTTAATGGAATATGATTTATAGAATATAGAGGAAAATAAATAAAGAAAATAGAAATGATACCTATTCGCTAGTTAGGAGGAATCGGTGTGACTAAGATGAAGTCGAAGAAACAATCTATAACCTTTTTTCGGATGATATGGATCATCTTCATAGTTTTTGTTGCTATATTGATAGTCTATCTTTATCGATTACATACCCAAGGCCAATTACTGAATCAACTCCTTAAAGTAACCGGGTCCATTATGAGTTTCATAAAAAAAGACCCTCGAATCGGTTATGTTCTTCTAAGTTATATCCCTATCTTTTACCTGGGCTACAAAACTGGCAAAACAAAAAAATAGGGTGTCAGGCACTTTGATTTAACCATTATAATCTGGTGCCTGACACCCGGTGGATGAGTTTGGTAGAGATGTATATTTTTTTTGCTACTTTTCTGCCTTCAATCCGTTCCATCAAGGTATCTATGGCGGTTTCCCCCATTAATTCTGTGAAAACCTTTACAGTGCTTAACGGCGGAAAGACATATTTTGAAACACTGATATCGTTTACGCCAAAAAGGCAAACCCGGTTTGGAACCGGAATGTTTGCTTCTCGAAGAGCCTGCAAGCAGCCAATCGCAATCGAATCATTGCCTGCAAAAAAGGCAGTTGGTAACTGATCTCCATGCTCCTGTATCGCATTTCCCATCCATTTCTGTCCATCTTTAACAGAGAATGCTCCATTATAGACGAATTCTTCTTTCAATAAGCCTGCAGATTTCATATATTCAGTAAAAGTTATTCCTCTTACATCCTCGATTTCAGCCGTTTGATCACGGAAGGCTTCACGTCCTCCAATATAACCAATTTCTTTATGTCCATTTTCAACAAAGTAGTGTAGCACCTTTTCCGTCACTTTCTTAAAATCAACAACTACTGAATCAAAACGTTCCTCATCTGGAGAAAAATCTACAAAACAAATATGTTTTGCAATCCGTGCAATTTCTTCTACTTCCCCACTGCTGTATTTGCCGATTGCAATAATTCCTTGAATTCCCTCTTTTTTAAGGTCCTCAAGATTGCTTTGATAACATTTAATAACCTGGATGTCTAGCTGCTGGCAGCGGTTTTCGATTCCTAAGCGAATAGACATATAATATAAATCATCTAATTCTTCTTTTTCTGTATACCAATGCAGAATGGCAATTTTAGCTGGACTGGATTTACGAGGATGAACCTTTTTATAAGAAAGTGCCTCCGCCGCTTCGAATATTTTCTTTCTTGTTTCATCACTAACAGAAAGGCTACTATCATAATTTAAGACTCTCGACACCGTCGCTATCGAGACTCCCACCCTTTCCGCTATATCCTTAATCGTTGCCATTATACCCCTCCTGAAAACCGATATGCTGTAGTAGACTGGTATATTTCATCTTTATCTAGAACAATAGAAGGGAAGTGCGAATGATGAATGGCATCTGGATATCCTTGTGTTTCCAGACAAATACCTAAATATTTTCGTGCCTGTACACCTGATATTTGATAATCCCCTTCAAGCTGATTCGAGGTATAGATTACGACGGATGGTTGATCTGTTTCCACCATCAACGAACGCCCGCTTTCTGAATCAACCAAAGTAATAACCTTTTCGCCTTCTCCATTCAATATAAAAGGGTGATCATAACCATTCCCAGCTAGTACATTTTGTGGATGCGTAGAAATCGTTCCCTCTTTTAATAATCTACCGTCGCGAAAATCAAATGCAGTTTTTGTTACATCAAGCATCTTGCCCGTTGGTAAAAGCTGCTCATCTAATTCCAATATCCCATGGCTATTCATGGTCAAAAGATGATTTAAAATATCCGTCTTCAAATTTCCGCTTAAATTAAAATAAGAATGATTCGTTAAATTGACAATGGTCTTTTGATCGGTTTGAGCTTCATACGATATCTTAAGCTCATTTTCATTTGTTAGAAGATAGGTGATTTTCAAATTTAATTGGCCTGGATAGCCTTCTGCTCTATCAGGATTGTGATGAGTAAAAACAATACCAATCCCCGCTTCATCCTGAAAGTCTTCCGTTTCCCAAATAACATGACTCAAACCTTTGAAACCACCATGGATATGATTAACATTTTCATTTTCATTCAAGTGAAAAACTTCACCGTCCAACTCAAACGATGCCCCTTTAATCCTGCCAGCTACACGTCCAACAACAGCTCCAAAATAAGGGGAGTAGTGCAAATAATCCGAAAGCGTTTCAAAACCGAGTACAACATTTTCGGCATTACCATTTCGGTCAGGCACTAAGATTTTTGTAATAATACATCCATAGTTCAGACATGTCACACTCATTCCAACGTCATTTGTCAGTGTATATGCTTCGACTACTTGGTCATCCAATTTTCCAAAGTCTGTTTTAGATATTTCCAAACAAATCCCTCCCTTATAACGTTTCTATGAATCTATAAAATGCTTCTTTCCCGTCCGTATCCTGTTTGAATACACTAGCATCTTCTAATGCTTTTTTAAATTTCAGTCCAACTTCTGCTCGTAAAATCTGTTCCACATTTTGTTTGTTAATTAGATCATAGTATTTCGCTTTCAGCTTTTCTGCCCATTCAACATGATACTCGGCAATCGAATGCTTCTCTCCAATAAGAAAATGCCCCACTTCTTTCAGTTCATCCTTTAATCTTGCCGGTAATACGGCAAGACCCATAACCTCAATTAAACCAATGTTTTCCCTTTTAATATGGTGAACATCCGCATGAGGGTGAAAAATTCCTAATGGATGCTCTTTGTTTGTACGATTATTTCGGAGAACAAGATCCATTTCATAAATATCTTTTCGTTTTCTCGAAATCGGTGTAATCGTATTATGAGGTATTTGCTTCATATACGCATATAAGTCTGCTGTAGCATCGCTATATACTTTCCACTTCTGTAATATATAATCCGAAGCATCTACTAAGCTTTGTATCTCATTACTTCTTAATCGAATCACACTCATCGGCCATTTTATTGTGGAACATTCCACATTTGAAAATTGACCTATTTGAAATGCCTTTTCACTTACTGCTTTCGCCATCGGGAATTCATAATACCCGCCTTGATAATGATCATGAGACAAGATCGATCCGCCAACAATCGGCAAATCTGCATTCGAACCGATAAAATAATGTGGAAACTTTTCCACGAATGCCAAAAGGTTAGAAAAGGTTTGGTGATTAATGACCATATTTCGGTGCCGCTCCGATAAAAGAATGCAATGCTCACGGTAATATAGATATGGTGAATATTGTAGCATCCATTTTTCGCCATTAAGTTCCATCCTTACCATACGATGATTCGAACGTGCCGGATGGCCAATCCTTCCGGCATATCCTTCATTTTCGGCGCAGAGCAAACAGGTTGGATATCCAACACTTTCTAATGCTTTTTCCTTTTCAATTTGTTTCGGATCCTTCTCCGGTTTGGAAAGATTAATGGTAATATCAAGGTCTCCATATTCTGTTGCCACTTGATACTCTATATTTTTTTGAATTCTCTTCGTTTGGATATAGTTGCTATTTCTACTTAATTCATAAAAATAATCCGTTGCAAGCTTCGGGTTCTGTTCAAATAACTCGTAGAAATTTTGATTAATAGCCGAGGGTCTAGCAACGAAACAATTCATGATTTTACTAGAGAGGATTTCTTTTTCATCAAAGTAATTCCCAATAATATTGTTTTTACATGCATACTCTACTAAAATATCTAATAAATCTGGTATATCCACTTCACTCAAATCCTCATTCGTTTCCATAAATACATCTAAATTTAAAAGAGAAAGAACCTGATTTCGTGAATATATAATGTCTTCTTCTTCCATTAGTTTTGCAGAGCATGCTTTTGCCACAAGCTGGTGAATAGCACTATAAACTTTATCCATATTAATCACCGTAACCATTTGGGTGGTGAGAGTGCCAATTCCAAGCATCCTTAATAATTGTATCAATCTTTGTTCTTTGCGGATTCCAGCCAAGTATTTCTTTTGCTTTTTCGGATGAGGCAATTAATGTGCTCGGATCTCCCGCACGTCGCTCCCCTATTAAAGTAGGAATATCGGTGCCTGTCACCCTTCTTGCTGTTTCGATAATTTCTTTAACGGAGAAGCCTTGACTGCTTCCTAAATTAAAGACATCACTATTTCCGCCATTTTGCAAATAGCGGAGGGCTAGTAAATGTGCACCAATTAAATCCTCGACATGAATATAATCGCGGATGCATGTACCGTCTTCTGTGTCGTAATCATCTCCAAACACAGTGATCGCTTTCCGTTTTCCAAGAGCTGTTTCCAGGACAACAGGAATGAGATGGGTTTCCGGTGAATGATCCTCTCCGATTTCCCCAGAATCTCGTGCACCTGCCACATTAAAATAACGGAGAGAAACATATTTTAAATCAAAAGCCTTCTCACACCATTTCATCATTTTTTCCATTGTTAGCTTAGTCTCGCCATATGTATTAGTTGGGTTAGTTGGCATCTCTTCGTGGATAGGAACCACTTCCGGCTCACCATATGTTGCCGCTGTTGATGAAAAAACAATATATTTCACATTGAATTCCTTCATGATTTCTAATAATACCTGTGTGCCATATACATTATTGTCAAAGTACTTTAACGGATCCTCCATGGACTCTCCTACAAGTGAATTAGCAGCAAAATGGATTACCGCTTCAATATTTTCCTTTGCAAAAACACTTCTGAGAAAAACGCGATTGCGTATATCACCTTCGTAAAATTTTGCCTGCGGATGAATAGCTTTTTTATGTCCTGTTTGTAAATTATCGACAACTACAACCTCATGGTGTTGATCTATTAATTGGTATACGGCATGTGATCCAATATAACCCGCTCCACCTAGTACTAAAATACTCATATATCCACCTCATTCTTCAATTCTTTTGCTCCATCACCAATACTTGCCACATAAAAGTCAGCTTCATACCCAATTTTCTTTTTGTAAATTGAGCCAACTTCTGAAATAAACTTCTCTACTTTTTCCTTTTCAACAATGGCAATAGCGCAGCCGCCAAAGCCTGCCCCGGTCATTCGTGCGCCTACTACTCCAGATTGTGTCCAAGCTGCTTCTACCAGTGTATCAAGCTCTTCACCAGTTACTTCATAATCATCTCTTAACGATGTATGTGACTCATTCATTAATCGGCCAAATTCCTTTAGATTATCATTTTGTAATGCTTGCAGTGCTTTTAGCGTTCTCCCGTTCTCATATACAGCATGCTTTGCGCGCTTTCTTGTTGTTTCATTAATAATTAGATGCTTGAATTCTTCAAACTGCTCCTCTGACAATTCACCAAGTGCCGAAATAGTAAGATCTTTTTGGAGATGACTAAGTGCATCTTCACATTCCCTTCTTCTTTCATTATATTTAGAATCAGCAAGTTCCCTCCGTTTATTCGTATTCATAATAATGATTTGATGCTGTGTTAATCGAATCGGTGCATCTTCATATTGTAAAGTCTGGCAATCTAGTAAAATACCAAAGTTTTTTTTCCCCATACCAACCGCAAACTGATCCATTATTCCGCTGTTCACACCGATAAATTCATTTTCTACCTTCTGTCCTAGCTTTACTAATTCCAGACGAGGGATTTGTAATTGAAACACTTCATCAAGCATCACCCCTGTAAGAATTTCAATGGAAGCCGACGAAGACAAACCTGCACCATTTGGAAGGTTTCCGTAAAACAATACATCAAGTCCATTCGGTATGCTGTAACCTCTTTCTTTTATGAAGCGCAGCATTCCCTTCGGATAATTCCCCCAATCATGTTCCTTCAGATATTCAAGTTTGTCTAAACCAAATTCAACAATCCCTTTTTCAGAAAAATTGACCGAGTACATACGTATTTTTGTATCATTGCGTTTTTTTACTAAACAATATGTACCAAATGTAATCGCACATGGAAACACATGACCACCATTATAATCGGTATGTTCTCCGATTAAGTTAATTCTTCCGGGAGCAAAGAACTGTTTCTCAGGAACATTTTGAAATTGCTCGGTAAAAATTGACGACAAGGACTTTTCATTCACTCTAACCATCCCTCCAAAAACGATCAATGATTTTCTTTAATCGTATCCAAACTAGTAAAAAAATTCAATGTTTTTACTAAAATTTTTACTACAGTTTACAAAATCACAACTGCATTATAGTTACATATATTTTTCAAATAACTTATCTTTGGACATAAATAAATAGGTTGGACTTTGCCTTTTTATGTTCTGCACCGAGAGGGAGGTCGTTGATAAAAAATAGATTGGAAACTGGGTGATTAACTTAAAAAGTTTATATAATCTACTATTTGGATATGCCTTCTCAAAGCCTAGATATGCAACACCTTTACTAATCATCGTAATTCCGATAATCCCTTTAATACGCCTGGACATAGGATGCTTATCAATATAGGAAGCTAATGAAGGCATTGATTGTTCAACCATCCTATATATAACCAATGATCTCTGTAATGGATGTTTTACACCTATCACTTCTTTTAATATCCGTACATTATGTAAATGAATTTTTAACAAATAATCATTTCTGGTAATGATAGTTCCGTCAGATAAGTGAATATCCTTCCCTTTATATTTTGTAATCCTTACTCTGAATACAGTCTTCTCATCCTGAATCGTAAAGGTATATTCAAGACGCCTTAAGTAAAGAAAAAGCGTATCAAGAAAATTCCATAAAGAAATAATAGATAACCGAAATAACAAATGAATCGAATCTCCTTTCGAATAGAAAAACGGAAGCGTCGCAGCTCTAGCGTACGGTTGATTGAAATTTGAAGTGTGATTTCACCGAGTGGAATTTGTACTTCCAATTTCACATGAGTAGTCTTCGACTGAGATATAGGAAACATGGCGAGGGACGAGTTGATGCCAGCTTATCGTAGGGAAAAGACGGAGAAATCCGCTAGACAATAGACGCTATTGAAATTGAAGTGCAAATTTCACCTGGAGCTAGACACATTCTAAACTTGCTAAATAATTTTCAAGAAAAATCTTATACTTTCTTATCTAATAAAAAAGAATTGTAACATTAGTATGCCATTTTCCCGACAATATTTTCACCATTTTACATGTTTCCCGGGGAATATTGATAAATGCTGTCAACTAACAAATAAACCGTAAGAACTTGAAAGGAATAAGTAGCATTATGCCGATTGGTGATACCCTTTACGATTTTCCTAAAGGCTAATTAATTAGTTTGTTAATACCTGAAAATTTTATATAAGAACACATGCGCAAGTGCCTTAGTCATCGGGGTATGGATGAGTGAAATTGGCAATTAAATTTCACCTTCGTAGTCTTCGACTGAGATAAAAGAGACACAGTGAGGTAGTTCACGAGTTATTGAAATTTGTAATCTCAATTTCACCTGATGTTGACTTATTGTAGGGAGGAGACGGAGAAATCCGCTAGACGATAGGTTATGAAGCTAGACGTAGACAATTCTTCAAAAAAGTTATCCGTACGGTTAAATTTTATTATTTCCTAAACGACAAAAAAACCTCCCAAAACATTTTTAGGAGGTTTTCTTCATCTATTATTCTACTACTCGTCTTACAACACCATTAAAAGTAGATTTCCAATAAACATTACTTAATGAATCGATAGACACACCACGTGAACTATTGTCATCAAGGAATTGTCCATTCCCTAAATAAATTCCAACATGTCCATTTTTCTTATACGTATCGAAGAAAAGAAGGTCTCCACGTTTCATCTCTGATGCACTAACACCTCTTCCTTGATATACAAGTGTATTAGTGGATGTCCCCGTAATGCTTCCTAAATTTACTCCAGCCATCGCATATGCCCAGCGGACAAATGAGGAACAGTCAAATGATCTATTTTGAATATCAGTGCTATTACGTCCACCACCCCAATTATACGGAGATCGTCCTACAATAGATGAACCGGCACTAATCGCAGCTTCAATTGCTCCAGAACCATGATAGACAGGGCCATCAGATGGAGCGGTAGAAGCTCCAGAATTAGATGATTGACTATCGTTACTGCTTGAGTTTGAACTATTTGCCCTAGCAAGGAATGCCTGTCTTTCTTTTTCTTGCTCAGCTAAAGCAGCCTTTTCTTGTGCAGCAAGTGAAGCCGCTTGGTCATTCAAGTTTCCAAGTTCACCTTTAGCTTCTTTTTGCTGTTCATTTATTTTCGCTAGAATACTATTTTTATCATCGATTTGATACTTTAATTGTGACTTCAAATCTTCCAGCTTTGCTAAGTCTTGTTGAACCTGCTGTAACTTGTTATTAACATCTGCTTCTGATTTTTCTAGTGTTTTTTTATCCGCTTCTTGTTCTGCTAATATTTTATGATCTGCATTTACAAAGGTAGTAACGGCTACAGCTCGATCAATAAAATCTCCAAAGCTTTGCGAATCAAGAAGGACATCTAAATAACTGACAGTACCGTCGTTTTGTTGAATAGAACGGGCACGATCTTGTAATACTTTATTTCGTTCAGCAATTCTTTGTTTTGTTTCCTTAATTTTTACTTTCAAAGCTGCAATTTCTTGCTTCGTATCATTCAGCTTCTGCGTTGTATTCTTAATTTTTGCATTTGTATCGTCCACTTTAGCTGTAATTTCATTCATTATCTTTTCCATCTCTTGTGCTTGTGCATCAAGACTTGCAATTTCAGCCTTTTTCTTTTGAATATTGGACTGAACAGTTCTTTGTTTTTGTTTAATCGAATCGGCAAATACAAAGTTAGCTGATAATGGAGCAATCAAGCTTCCCGCACTAATAACAGATGCTAAACTGAAAGTTAAGAGTTTTCTTTTCACTGTTTGTTCTCCCCCATACTATGTAGATAGAGATCCCTAGATTAATAGTTTTTATTATTATGTCATGAGTGTTTCTCTCACTCTTTTTATTTATTTTATTAACAAGAGCAATTATATCATCAAACTTCGACAATTTGAGCGTTTTCGACATTACAATTATATTTCATTTTTGTATCCTTCCTTTACAAATCAATAGGAATACTTTCTTCAAAGAGTACATAGAATCTATTAAAGTCTCATTCTTATAACTCTAGTATTTGAAAAATACTCATTTTGTTGGAGGTCTTATGATAATGAAATTCATAATGAATTATTCTTATACTATTATTGTTGTTACATTGGCTGTTATTTCTGGAATTATTTATATTAACTCCTTTTAACTAAATTTTAATGGATCCCTTGGTGGCTAACCTACTTCTCTGCGCTGTTATTCATCCCTCACAGAGGATAGTTCAAGTAGTTCTGCCAACATATATTTGCATAAAAAAAGAAACTGGACAAAGTGCCCAGCTTCATATTTATTACAACTATTTTTTATAACAGATGTGAAGTAATGATTATGGTCGATTTTGAATCGGAGTCATGATGAGATAATCTAATAAGGGGTTCAAGTTACTATTTTTCAACTTGAAAGCATAATCCGTAAACAAAAGAAAATCAAAGAAAAGTAGAGATTCGCCTGTTTCTTTATTTGACCAATTTATTATTTCCCACACATAAAAACCCCTGCATTCGGCCAAATTTGGTCAAATGCAGGGGTTTGTTGTGTGAATAGTTTCCTAGATTGAATGCTATATTAACTAGAAAGCTTTTTTATGTGATAAAGAAAAAAGCCCCAATCGCCACCAACGATTAAGATTAATCTTTTTTTGAAAAACTTTTAATAGTAAAACTAATAACTAATAATCCAATTATTAAAGATACTACTCTCATAATATAGTCGGCAGTAAGTAATGTTCCCATTGTTCTTTCTTCGCTATATCCATGGCCAGTAATTATAGTCGGAGCAAATATAATGATAACAGCTAAAATTAAATTAATAATAAGTTGTGCTATTGAAGTATTTTTCACGTTATCTCCCCTATATCATTATCAGAAATTGTGATATCCAGTTTTATAGCAATAAGCATAAAAATTAGATTCATTCGAAACTCCAAAAGTTACAGAATAATGCAAAGACCCTGGATCTTCGTCACTCATTAAAATAGAAGTAGGTAATAAGCTTGTCTGTGCTGAATAATGATTAATTTGACTATCATTTTTGTTATTAATAAAAAATAGTCCTAATGTTAATAAACACAGAACAATAATACTTTTTGTTTTTTTCATAAAATCCCCCCTTTTTTTGATAGATAAAATGTACCATTTTTTAAGAATCCTCTTTTTTGGTATATTTGATTGTTTAAAAGGGAGATTTAAAATAATTAGATATAAAGTATGATTTTTTATATTAAAATATAATTATAGTAATATTTTATAATTCTTTTTTATCATGAGGAAAATTCTATGGAAAAAACTTTACAATTACTAGGCGAAAAAATTAAATTTTTAAGAAAAAAGCAAAACCTTACACAAATCGCTTTAAGCGAAGGTATATGTACGCAGCCTTACTTAAGCCATATCGAAAAAGGTCAAACTTCTCCTTCTGCTTATGTTTTAAATAAATTAGCGAATAGATTAGGAGTCGATCCAAATTATTTATTAAAAACTGAAGAAAATGAAAAATACATACAAGAAATGATGGAATTAATACGTGAAGCTACTACTAAGAGAGATTACATTTTGGTAGAAGATATTCTTAAAAATGAACAAATGATTTTTTTCAAAAACGAACAATTAAAACAATTCTACTACTGGTATAAGGGAATTACTGTTTTTTATAACAAAAATGATATACATAAATCAATAAAGTATATTGATTATGCTATTGATTTAGAGGGTAATTCCCCCTTTTTCAGCAATGCAAAATTGGAAATTATGATTAGTAAAGCTAATATCCTTATGGATTGTAAATTATACAAAGATGCAGAGGAACTTTATAAAATTATCACAGCATGAAAAAATAAACATAGAAAAACTATATATTAGAACCTGTTATAATTATTCTAGAATTCTTCGTTTAACAGAAAATTATGAAGAAGCTATAAAAATATGTAACAAAGGAATTAGAACTTGTTTTAAATTTGATTTAATGTACGCATTAGGAGATCTTTATTTTCAAAAAGGATTAATTCTTAAAATAAAAAAACAAAACGTTTTAGCAAAAAAAAGTTTTGATAAAGCCTTACTTGTATATAAATTATATAAAAATGAAGATCTTATTGACTTAACCCAAAAAAGATTAAATGAATTAAATAATATTTAAAAAATGATGAAGATAAGTCAAGAGCAAGATGTGAGAATGATTTCTCATGCAATGGATCATTTATTTGGATTGGCCCATGACAGTGAAAGGTTTTTAATTTTTGTATTTCGAGAGTTACGAATAGATATATTTGAAGTAGTGGAGGGCAGGAAAAGGCGGTCACTTTTTTCTCCTTTTCTATGTTACCGGGTTCCTTTTCTATTAGTTTTTATATCTATTTAAAAATGCGCCTGAAATGCTCATATTGCATTTTAAGCGTATTTTTCTTTTTACTGGCAACTATCCCTAAGAGTGATGATTTAGCACAATACGATAAAATTTTATATTAAACAATCCATTGGTGAAATATGCTAAACCTATTAGTGACAAATGAATGAACGTGCAATAGAACTTCAACGTGTCGAAGTTTTTGAACTCAATTTTATTAATATACATTACCATTTTAGTATATTCCCATGTGAGATTAGAGACTAAAAAGATGTTTCTATCTAACATTTTAAGACATTGTTTCCCTTATTGATTATCGGGGACAGTGTCTTTTTGTCGTTAGAATGGTGAAAAATATGGAAATTTAATTCATTAACAACATTCAAAACTTCAAGGATTACCGTCAATTTCAATCATTAAGAGATCTTAATAATCATATCGTCAATGAAATGTTATGTTAAAGAGAATAAAAATCGCCGATTTTACTGAAATATTAATATATTCAAAAGGAGTTTGTTGTCATTGTATAGAAATATACCTAATAAACAAAAATTAAGGAGAGAAAATAATGCACAACTTTAGTGGGAAACTTGTATTCTTTTTAATAACAATAATGTTTTTTTTCATATATTTTAAAATCCTAAATTTTATTTTTAACATCCTTATTCCATTAAGTCCTGCTGCTGATATACTTAGTCTTTTTATTTTATTCGTTATTATTATACCTCTTTCAGTTTTTTCCGCTGATAGAATTGTTAAAGTCATTAAAAATTCTAATAATAGCTACAACAATAAATTTTAATAGCTTTTTATAATCATTATCCAAAAAATAGCGTAAAAGGTATATTATAATCACAATTGGAACAATGAAGTAATAATAATTCACAATTACAACTTCCTATTCAGCATATTCTAATACTAGGGATGATACAATAGTACTATCATCTCTAGAAATCAATTATTTCACTCTCCATTTTTTATATGTGATAGATTTATCTTTGTGAATATCAAAGCATATTCTCCTATCCCATGAATCATCTTATCCTGTTTTACTAACATAAACTATTATTGTTTTTGTACCTACAGATGGAACTGATGCCGACACTATTTTCCCCAAAAAAGGTACACTGGATAGATGCTGCCTTGCCATAATAGGTTAAATTCCCCACTCACCTGTTTAAATCTTAAAGATATTATGAATCTATCTATAAAGGGTTGGCCAGTCAAATGTTGAAAACAAATTTATAGGATTTTATCCGCTAAGGAGGTAATCACTTTTAACCAGCCAAAAAAAGATAGCCATAATGGTATGCTTAATAATACAGCCCAAAACATTCCTGCAAAAAAGTTACCATCTTCTTTATTCACGGCTTATACACCCCTACCTAAGTGATAATCCATCAGATGTTTCAGTGGTTTGTAGTTCTATTATACTCACTCTAAAAATAGAACGTTGTCGGAATAAATAGATGGAAAAATAAATTGGATATCTTTTCGAGTCGAAATTTGCCTATTTTAGTTGATCCTCATAGTTCAGTTGAAAATAATATAGTGGAGATTCAGATTTTTTTAAAAGGATTTACACACTCTTTGTCCTTTGAAAGTTCTAGTATAGCCACTTACCTTGCATCCACTTTTAGCATTTCAAGAATAAGTCATATTAATCAAAACTTCCACTTGGGTGTTTAAGACTTGTTTTCACTCGATATAAATTCATAAAATATAACACCTTTTTTCCCTGTTTGATACCAAAACAAGAAATAATTTTGCCTATATTAGAATTTGAAAGATTTATATTCATCCCTTCTTTTACTTCAATTGAAATACTATTTTTCTTTAAATCAATATACATATACAGGTTAATATATTTATCTTTTATAAATGCAGTGATTTTTAGAGTTGTCCATTCCCGTAGTGGAGTAATGTTTATAATCGATTTCGGATCGGAGTCTTGTTGAGAGGTACATTGAAGTGCATGGTTTAAAGAAAAATACGTTTGTATTTTAACCCCCTGATTTGCTTGTCTACTACCATTGCATACTAAGTAATAATCCCCTTTTATAAAATGACCATGTGAGAAAATTTCTTGAAAACGAATATTTAGTTCCTCCATTTCATTCTCCCTTCGTGTAAAATTATTACTATTTAACTAGTATATAGTCAATTATTACTATATATGGTAAAATACTTTCTAATATATTGGTCACTATATTCTAAATTCGAATACAAATTTGTATTCCACATTTGAATATAAGTTTATTCCCCAAAAAACCACTATCTTTATAATTAAAAGTAGCAGGTGAAGCCATGTCCTTTCAAAAGCGCTTTAAGGAATTAAGAGAGAGCCTAAACTTAACTCAACATGAAATGGCCACAAGATTACACAAACAACAGCCGGATATTTCTAAAATAGAGAATGGTGAAAAGGAATTGACTATTTCCGAGTTGGTTGAGTTTCGAAATACTTTTCATTTGTCCAATGAAGCATTACTTTATTTAACTTATGGGATTGACCAAAGTTCCCATACATCTCCAATGGTAATTAGAGAAAGATTCGAGGATGCTGAGGCACATCGTTTACTTAAATACTTTTTTGAACATCAAAATTTCCAAAAACTACTTACACGTTTAACCTTGCTTCCAGATAAAAGTCAACAATATATCGAACAGTATCTTCAAACAATAATTAATATTGAAGAAATACGAAAATGAGTGTCTAACTGTACCTGTATATTGTTGGATTTTCTTTTATTTCTTTATTAGATTTATATAATATTGGATTATTAGAGATTAAAGGAGGGTATTTCGAATGATGCATGCACTTGTAGTTGGCGGTACTGGAATGTTATCAGATGTTACCTTGTTTCTGAAAAAGGAAGGATATTTTGTTTCGATTATAGGAAGGGATCCCTCAAAATATGAGCGCTTTTCTGATCACACCAATTCTAGCTTTCTATCAGTCGATTATCATGACGATCAAGAACTTCGTGAAAAAATCCAACATACAATACAACAACATGGTTCATTTCATTTAATCGTTGCTTGGATTCACTCCTCTGCCACAAATGCATTAAGGATTATTTTAGAGGAAGCTGTAAAAGCTAATGAGGAATTTCGATTATTTCATGTGTTGGGAAGCAGCTCGAATTTAGAAGCGATAAAAGAGGATGCTGCAGTTCCAGCAAATTGTCTTTACCACCAAGTACAGCTTGGCTTTATCCTCGAAGGAAACAGGTCCCGTTGGCTGACCAACCATGAAATTTCAACTGGAGTCGTTCATGCAATAATAGAGGATAATCCTATTAAAGTGATTGGCGTATTAGAGCCTTGGGAAAAACGTCCTTAATCGGAGGGAAAAATGAAAGATCAGCTTTTAAAATTGGAAGAAAAATATCAAGTGAAAGTACTGTTTGCATGTGAAGCAGGCAGCCGTGCATGGGGGCTTGAATCCGAGAATAGCGATTATGATGTCCGTTTTATCTATTTACATCCACTTGAATGGTATCTTGGGATAGATCAGAAACGTGATGTCATTGAGCAACCGATAACAAAGTTCGTGGATTTATCTGGCTGGGATCTGCGCAAGGCTTTATTTTTGCTGAGAAAATCGAATCCACCTTTATTAGAGTGGCTGCATTCAAACATCATATATATGAAAGATGTGCCATTTTATGAAGAGATGATGCATCTTGCGAGCAGCGCTTTTTCTACAAAAGCTTGCTTATTCCATTATCTCAATATGGCAAAGCGGAATGCAAAAAACCTCTTCCAAAAAGACAAGATTAAAGTAAAAAAATATTTAACCGTTTTACGTCCACTGCTTGCGTGTAAAGCGATGGAAGCTGATGATTCTTTTCCATCCCTACATTTTCCGAGCTTAGCAGAGACGATTGTAACAAACAATAATATTAAAAAGGAAATAAACCATTTAATCCTTCTGAAACGAGCGAAACAAGAATATATCAGCCGGTCGGAATTACTCCATACAAACGAATATATAGAAGAAGAATTACTATACTTAGATGGGTATGCTAACACCCTTCAAAATAAAAAAATTGATATAACCGATGAATTGAATCAATTTTTTCAAAAAACATTAATGAAACGCGGGGACGGTTCTTATGTTTCATTTTGAATGAAACACAAGAACCGTCCCCATGTTTTCAAACGGTACCTTTTTTCCTATAGCCCTTAGTAGAAATAATAACCAGCAAAAATGCAGATACCAGCATATAGGAAATACCTCCGTACATTCCCAACGACCTTGGTGCCAGGTATTGTAGGGCAAATCCAGAAAGAAACATAGAAATACCTAATAAAGTGTTACTGATCGTTGCCAACAAACCAAACATTGTTCCTTGATGCTCTTCAGGTATCTCCCGCATAAGGATGGTATCAAAGCAGGCATTGCCAATCCCGGACATAAATGCAACTCCGCAAAACACAAGAAAGGCTAACGCGATTAAATGAGTTCTGCTTAATAACAAGAGAAAAGTACCTTCCATCATTAAACATAGCAGCCCAGCTAAAAGGTAATTTTTACGAAGTCGGTTTGCGACGGAAAAACTTAGCATCAACCCTATCCCCAACGCCCCATAAAATAGGCCAACCCCTACATCGCCGAGATGATATTCTTTTACTGCATACACACTTATTAGAACATTATCTATCCCATTCATTGAAGCCACCATTATTTCACAAAAAAGAAGAAGCTGAATCGGTGCAGACATGAGCACAACCTTTTTAAAGGTAGAGAAAGGGTTTCCTTTTATTACTTCATCGAAATTCCTTTTCGCATTTTTTTCAGGAAAAGATATGGTTGAAATAATGATAGCAGCCATCAAAAAGGATACTGCATTAAACCAAAAGGTGACATTCGCTCCAAAAATCGTTGAAACAATTCCTCCTGAAAAGGCTCCTCCTATTAATACAACACCGACCATCACTTGCTCCAAACTATTTACTTTGACCAGATGATTTTTCTTCACGAGACGCGGAATAGATGATTTCCTAGCTGGAGCATAGATTGCTTCCCCTGCCGCTAATACAAAAGAGCCAACATAGACAATTCAAAGGTCCTCTTTGCCATTCACCATTAGAAAGGAAAGGGCGAATACTATTCTAATAAGATCTGTTACTACCAAAATCGTTTTTCGTGAGAACCGATCCGAAAGCCATCCACCTATTGGTCCAAAAAATAGGGATGGTATCATACGAATGGCTAAGGTCACCCCTACCGCCATACCCGAACCGGTAATATGCAGAAGCATTGCCAGAATAGCAACCGAACTAAAACGGTCCCCGATACCATTGACAACCCCAGCCAAAAATAATCGACGATATTGTTTCTCTTCTTTTATTATTGTTATTCCCAAACTTCTCACCTCCTTTGACATTTATCTAATTTCATATATATCTAATTAGTTATTTAAAAAAATAAAGGTGCCCAGTGACACCTTTATTAATTTAACCACCATAATTCCACAGGATTTAGCTCATATTGATTATTCTCCCTGTACATATATTGGCACATAATTAACTCGCGCCTCAATGTTGCATAATCTTCATGAAACTGTTTTAAATATTCGTTGATTTCCTTTTCCGGATAAACCTTTCCAAACTCTAGCCCTTTTGCCATGTGGGCAAGGACAACCAGCTTTTTCTTCCGCTGTGCTGGATAATTTTTCAGCTTTCCATCCTTTGTAAAGAAATTATTGAGTATAGCGCCACGTTCTTCTTCTGTCACAGACATTTCCATATTGGATCCCCCTCCTGTTCCAACCATTAAAATAGCCTTTGCACTTGTTTCCAAAATTTTGGTGTTTAAGGAAAAATAGATGGTATTTTTATCTCTTCGTTCTTTAATTAATCCGACCTCACGCAACTTCGCTATATGATGCGTGATCGTCGGAGGTTTAAGTCCCAACTTTCCGGCAATCGCCTGACCATGCAACGGGCCTTGCTGAAGCAGAGCAATAATCCGAATTCGCGTAAGGTCTCCTAAAGCCTTATGAAATTCAACAATTTTGTTTAATTGCATTCGAAAACACACCTACTTTTACAATTATCTAATTAGATATTAATCAAATTGATTTGAAAAATCAATAGATTATTTGAGGGATTATTAAAAAATTTTCAGCATGCGGCAAATGAACGAAACAATTCTTGTTCTATTGTGACCGATACTGACTGTTTCGAACGAATATGGGAACAATTCTCGCACTATTGTTCCTGTTGCTAACTCTGTCAATGGAATACGGGAACATTTCTCGCACTATCGTTACCGTTGCAGACTCTGCCATGGTAAACGGGAACATTTCTCACACTATTGTTCCTGTTGCTAACTCTGCCGATGGAATACGGGAACATTTCTCGCACTATCGTTACCGTTGCAGACTCTGCAATTGGTAAACGGGAACATTTCTCACACTATTGTTCCTGTTGCTAACTCTGCCGATGGAATACGGGAACAATTCTCACACTATCGTTACCGTTGCAGACTCTGCCATTGGTAAACGGGAACAATTCTTGCTCTACAGTTACCAGTTCGTTCCATGCTGATGGAAATCTGGTTACAATCATTCCAAATTCAATGATAAAAGCCCCACCTTCTAGGCAGGGCCTTCATCATGATTTGATTAGGATGTTTGGGGTAGTCTGTGTCTAGTTACAAGGCATTTATTGCCTTTGTTTCTAAACGCTGACCCGTAAAAGAGACTTTTTTAAATCTCCTTTACGGATCAGCCTTTAATAGGCTAGATACCTTTCATTCCATAGTATTCTTCTAATGTGATATGTTTTTTATAAATGGTGGTCGCTATTTTTACGCCAACATAACGGAAATGCCATGGTTCAAATTCATACTTTGTTATTTTTTCTTTTCCTTTTGGATAGCGCAAAATGAAACCATATTCATGAGCATGTTTAGCGACCCATATCCCTTCTTTTGTTTCAGCAAATTTTTCAACTGTATGATATTGTACGCTTTTCGCTGTTATGTCCATCGCGAGGCCTGTTTGATGTTCACTTTTCCCCGGCAAAGCTACAGCCAGTTCAGCTTTTTTGCGACCGTATTGCTGGACTTCTTTCTTAAACAAAGCAGCCTGTGTTTTATATGAACGAAAACCCGAAGCCCCATAAAGCGTCACTTTTTGAGCAGAGGCTGCTTTGAACATTTTCTCAAGTGCCAATGCCGCTGTTTTTCTCATTAATGCTTTTTCTAGCTTTTGATTTCCAAATGAAAATTTCACCTTTGGACGAACCAAGCCCTTTGGACGATAAGTTTTTGGTAAAGAATTTGTTTTATTGACCATAACGGTGGTAGACGTTGGATTTGCAACAGTATGTACAGTCTTTGAATTTAAAGATATTTGTTTGACGATAAGTGTTCTTTCATTTTGCTTTTTAGGGTTTTGGACAGCCTTTGAGGTAACACTACAACCTATTACAAATAAAACACCACTAATTAATACGATAATAAACCTTTTCATTCCATTACCCCCTTCTCATATTTAAAGACGCAATAATGGTTGAAAAAGTTACACCTAAATATAGATACCTTTCGACAAAATAACTAATTCATTAATATAAAGGCAAGCATCCGCCATCTACTTTCAAGGAATATAATAATAATAGAGAAAAGAAAAATATATTAACTATTTATACCACAATAGAATTAGAGTCTGTTCACTAATATGAACAGACTCTTTCGCAGTTTATATTTCTCGTAATTCAGGAAGCTTTCCAATGTATTGGGATTCTGGTCTAAAGAGCACATTATGTTCTGCTTGTTCCAAAATATGTGCACTCCAGCCAACTACTCGACTTGCGGTAAAGGTTGGTGTAAAGAGTTCGTCATCCATATCAATAGAACGCATAACCGCTGCAGCAAAAAATTCGACATTCGTATATAATCCTCTGCCAGGTTTATATTCCGCCAACAACTGAATGGCTGTTTTTTCTACATGTAAAGCTAAGGCTAGCCATGGATCATTTTTGCCAAGCTCAAATGCCTTTTCTCTTAATGCAATGGCTCGCGGATCTTTTGTTTTGTAGACACGATGCCCAAACCCCATAATGCGTTCTCCTTTTTCCAATTTGTTGCGAAGCCAGTTTTCCGCATTTTCTTTTTTGCCGATTTCATTCAACATTTTAGTAACATCTGTCGGCGCACCACCATGTAACGGTCCTTTCATTGTTCCAATAGCGGATGTAATAGCGGAAATCATATCTGATTCAGTGGAAACAGTAACTCTTGCCGCAAAAGTCGATGCATTCATGCCATGCTCTAATGTTAACACCATGTAAGTTTCCAATGTTTTCACATGAACATCCGATGGTTTTTCTCCTGTCAGCATGTATAAATAATTTTCAACATGACCAAATTCCCGGTTTGGTCTAATTGGTTCTCTTCCATCCTTTTTTCGTTTCCAATAAGCAATAATCGTCGGCATAATTGCCGTTACCTTGATGGCTTGATCAATAGTTGGCTTCCATCTATAGCTTGTATCCCCCATTGCAGAAATGACGGTTCGTAAAACTCCCATTAATTCCATATTTGCTGGTAGCTGCTTCATAATTGTTTCCATATTGGAAGGCAACTCACTATGTTTTTTCAACTGTTGGTCTAATTCATCTGCTTCTTCAGGTGATGGTAATTTCCCATACAAAAGCAGATAGGCAGCTTCAACAAAAGTGTGATGGATTGCGATATCTTTTGCTTCATATCCACGATACACTAAATGCCCCTTTTCTCCATTAATATAACTAATCGCTGTTTCTGCAGCTACAACCCCTTTTAATCCGTGTTGAACCATTTTCATTTCCTCCTTTATCGCTTTGAATTTAGTATACGTGCTATAATTGATAAAAAAAATTAAATATTTTATATTAATTCAATTAAACATACTAATCAGGAGGTGTAAGAATGGACTTAAAATGGATACGCACGTTTATTACTGCCGCAAAATATGAAAACTTTCGTAAAACGGCGGATGAGCTCTTTATATCGCAGCCTACTGTAACCGTTCAAATTAAGCTTTTAGAAGAGGAAATTGGTAGTACTTTATTTCAGCGGGATGGAAGAAAGGTGACTATAACAGAGGACGGAAGAAGATTTTTACCTCATGCGGAGAAACTATTAGGAGTTTACGAAACAGGAATGTCCGATTTGAATCGATTTCGACAAGGCTTTAACCAAAAGCTTACATTGGCTATTTCCCCACTGATAGCAGATACGATTATGCCATTTGTTTTAAAACGCTATATGACCTTGCACCAGGAAATTGAAATTAATGTACAAGTAGTTGATTCCGAATTTATTGCTGATGCTGTTTTAAATGGAGAAGTTGATTTAGGACTTTCCAACCAACATATAAAGAATTCTGATTTGATTTGCCGGCCGTTATACGATGATCCAGTTATTTTGATTGTTCCTCATGACGGAAAAGATAGTGAAACCGCCCCACCATTGGATGCCGAGGATTTGCTGCAAAAAAACTACTTAATTACTCACAACCATCCTGAATATTGGGATCAATTACTGCATTCCGTTCGTGCTGTTGTCCCAGCAATTCGTACAATGGCCGTTTCGCAGGTTAATGTAACGAAGCGTTTTATTATTGAAGGATTGGGCATTTCCTTTTTACCATCCTCCACTGTGCGCCGGGAGCTATTAGAAGGTAGATTACTGGAGGCACCATGTCCTTTTATCAATTTGCCTAATTCTAAAACATATGCAATTTTAAAGTATGAACATCCTAAAGAAATTCAATTTCTTGAATTCTTAAGTCAATTCCGATTCTAGTTTTCCAATTTAAATGTTCAAAAGATTGATTTTACAGTATAATAGGAAAAAAGTAGGTGCTACAGCTCTAGCGTACGGATCTAGTAGTCTTTGACGAGACTAACGAAAAACACAGCGAGATAGTATACGAGCTAGTGAAATTTGTAATCCAAATTCACCTAATCCCCTTACTCTTAGGCAGAGAAGTAGAAACCCACTAACCGCTACCTGCGTTAGACATAGATTGAACTCGTTAAATAACTGATATAATTAAAATACTTATACTTTCTTAACTTTTAATAAATATGATAGAGAACAGAAGGTAGATATAGATGATCAAGGATATCATTGAATTCAAAAGAAAACAGCTTTATGAAACCATTGGTCTTGCCGGATTGACATCAGAGGAAACCCTAAAAGTTAGCCAAGAACTAGAAAGATTTATGATTTACCATACAAGAGTGTCCGGGACTCCTGCAAGTATGAATTCAAATCAAATAAAGGTTCATGCAAATTCCTTACAAAATATTATAGACATTGCTTCGAAGGAGAAACTCGATCTTCCATTTGAAATAAATGACCAAATATTAAGGGGTACTGAATGGATTAATTTTCATTTCGCTCATACCTTATTACATGCGATGAACGATCGTTATGGTACAGAAATAGTTGAATACATCGGAGAATATGTACCATTAAACTGTATTTTCCCAAAAGAAGTGCAAAGCTTCCACCAAGCATTAAAACTTTTGAATTTCATTTTCAATTTGAATCACAAAAGTCCCGATTATATTGGGGAATATTTACCTTTTATGGACATTAAGAACGAAACCGTCCTTTTCTGCTATACACCTGATTACTCATCAGCCTTTAATTACGGCATTATTCAAGGCCTAGCGAAAAAATTCAACCACTCATTAAAAGTGAAGGTACTGGACCAAGATAATGGAGGACAATTTAAAATTGTTGGATAAGATCAAGCAAAGCTGGGATCTTAAAAGTGTTGGGATACCCAGCTGTCATTACATTTCAAAAGTTGTCACATTTATACGCAAAATGGTTAATTCCTGCTTATTTTCTAACCCCTCATTAAAATCCGCTTATCTGAATGCATCGAATAGAATAGATGAATAATACACCACCTGAATGTTCCGTAAACTCACTACCAATAAAGCATAGAATTTTCTCTATAAATACTTTATAGATGTATCCAAAACCTCCTTACAACATTCCCATCCTCTTCAACGAAACTAGTATCTTCCAATCCGCCATTGTTTAAGATTGTCTTAGCGGAACCAATATTTTGTTCATCACATGTCACTAGAACTTTAGAAATTCCAAGTTCCTTCACCTTTTCAAGAGACAATGCCAGCAGTTTCGTTGCATATCCTTTTCTTCTTTCAGTTGGACGGATACCGTACCCAATATGACCACCGGTATTAAACAGTTTCTCTGTTAAGCCATGGCGAATATTTACAGCCCCTATGACTTTATCATTTTTATCGATAAGCCAATAGGTAGAATCCGGCACCCAATTAGCAGGAAGATTTTCTCCCTTTTCCGCCTCTAATAAGGATTGAACCATTCCTTCAAAATCACTAGGATCCTTACTGATAACCCATGGCACCATATTTTCGCCGCTTACTTTCCATTCTTGATAGAAAGATAGATATTCATTTTTTAATTTAACAGTTGGCTTGATTAGTATTACTTCATTTTCCATATCCTAGACCCCCAAATGGATAAATTGAATCTAGTTTAACATATAGATATACGGAAGAATATAGAAAATTAGTTGTGGATTCTAGTTCCACAAAGTGCATCGGGTAAAGATAAGAAGCCGTTTAACTAATCTTTGAAGGAAAAAGTATATGGACTATTTGTACTGCCAATACCGATCATTAGTTTGAGATCACTCGATGAATAAAGAACAGTATGGAAGGTGCCAAAGTAGTTTTTATGAACTGTGGCAACAAGTCTCGGATTTAATATCTTGCCTTAACAAGGAGAATTAAGACTTTGTAGAGAAATTATATAGTATCAAACTGAAGGGAAGACTTTATTCATGACTGTTATTACGAAAGACATACATAAAAAATTAGCTATTGATAGTTTCAATCAAACATGGGATTTACTTGAAAAGACGAATCGTACCAAAATGGAAGATGACACAATGATACATATGGCACATACTTCACGTTTTCATTGGGGAGTAGTCGGTGAACCTGTTAACTTTTCAAGAGGTGAGTGGCAAATATCCAGGGTGTATTCTACCCTTGAGCGACCAGAGCCTGCACTTTATCATGCAGGTAGAAATTTAGATATATGTCTAGAAAACCAAATTGGGGATTTCGATCTTGCATTTGCTTATGAGGCACTAGCTCGTGCGCATATGGTTGCTGGGAATAAGGAAGAAGTAAATCATTATAAAAAGCTTGCTCTTGATGCAAGTGAACATATAGAAAAAGAAGCGGATCGAAAATTATTGTTAAATGATTTGAAAACCATTTAACAAGGAGGTTATTATGCGCGAAACGTTTCAAAGATTAAAAGAAATTTTAACTAAATATGAAGACCAGCTGATTGTTAATCAAGATGCAGATGCTGCATATTATTTAAATACACGAACCAATCCAATGAAAAAAAATGAAGAAGGCTTCTTCGGTGCTGTACATATTAAGAAAAACTATGTGAGTTTTTATCTGTTTCCAGTTTATGTTTGCCCTTCTCTTCTAAATCAAATGACACCTGAACTTAAAAAGAGAATGCAGGGAAAATCGTGCTTTAACTTTAAAAAGATCGATGAAACTCTTTTTCAGGAGTTAGAGGAATTGACCGCAGCTGGTTTTAAGGTGTTTAAGAACAATGGTTTTATTTAATCTCTATTTCGATGCATTGGAAAAGTGATGAAAAAGTTACGCGGCTAACAAGGTTTGGTTTAGATATTAATTGTTCTGCAAGGTATAACTGGAGGAAATAATAATGACTGAAGCAATAATACATGGGGTTCTTCTTGCCTTTGGCCTTATATTACCTTTAGGTGTACAAAACGTATTTGTTTTTAATCAAGGGGCAAGTCAGCCTACATTAATTAGAACGATACCCGTTATTCTTACCGCTTCCTTATGTGACACCGTTTTAATTAGTGCCGCTGTTTTAGGTATATCCGTGGTTGTTCTGACATTTGAATGGCTAAAAATGATTATTTTCGCCATCGGATTTTTGTTTCTTTTATATATGGGCTGGGTTATCTGGAAAAGCCAAGCCACCGTTGAACAAAATAAGCAAGTACGTTTTTCCGTAAAGCAACAAATTGCCTATGCCGCATCTGTTTCGTTGCTAAATCCCCATGCTATACTTGATACGATTGGTGTCATTGGGACAAATTCTCTTAATTATCACGGACTCGATAAGTGGGCTTTTACCGTTGCAACCATTATCGTCTCATGGATATGGTTCTCTGGCCTAGCGGTTGCAGGAAAGCTACTGAGAAAACTGGACCAAACCGGAAGAACACTAACTATTTTAAATAAACTCTCCGCTCTTATTATCTGGGGAGTTGCTATTTATATGGGAATTGAATTATTAAAGGAAGTGGGTTAATTGATCCAATTATTAAATATCCAGAATGATAAAATAGCGGAGCAGGTCCTGCAGGTGCAACTACCTTCTTATGAAATCGAAGCAAACTTAATGGACTTTTATGACATTCCCCCTCTTCATGATACGATCGATTCATTAATGAGAAGTTCCGAGACATTTTATGGGTACTGGAAAGAAGGAAAACTAGTCGGTGCAATTTCGATTGAGGTCGAGAAAGAGGACCAGCATCTGCAAATATGCAGACTGGTGGTTCACCCATCCTACTTTCGCCAAGGAATTGGCAAGCAGTTGGTACAATTTATTTTTGACAAATATAAGCATCTGAAAAAATTCGAAGTATCAACAGGAGAAAGAAATACCCCCGCTAAAAACCTATATAGGAAGCTTGGATTCTATGAAACGACTAAACAAGAAATATCTCCAAATATCTATATTTCATGTTTTGAAAAGTTGAGTAAATAAGGAGTTCTTCTCCTCAAAACCAAAGTCTTCTTAAAGAAGACTGACTCAGGATGTCGTGAAATCTCTTAGCCCCTAGTATCACAAGTGGTAGTGAAGTCTATCTTATTCTAGTGTGTTTGTCTCTAAGATTTAGTTTCTCTAGGATATATATTGAAATAAGAAGCAGAAAAATCCTTAACCTGATTCATCAGGACAGATCTTTCTGCTTTTTTCTTCGTATAAATAGGATAGGACGTTCCTCCAATAAGGAAACACGCAAATAATGTGTATGTTATACGGAAGTTGATCATTTTTTAATTCAAACTCTTTTCGAACATAAACGAGCTATTTTGGAAGGAGATTCTGGCTTGTGGTGGTGAATAACCCTCACAATTGTGTCAAGTACAATTGGCTGGAGCTTAACAATTCGTGTATTTAATCATAAGAAATGGCGTGGTCAATTGACACACGCCATTTCTTTACTTTCTACCGTTATTTATCTATATAGCAAATATTGACCAAGAAATTGACTAACTTTTTGTTTAAGGATTTGAGCTACTGGCTTTACTGCTATCAGCTGTACTGCTATCACCATTTAAAAAGTCCTTAATCGCTTGCTGGTTTTTCTCTTTATCAATTTCCAAGACAGCCCCATCATAAGAGACATATCCATTTTGGTAAGCACCTTGTACAGGGACGGTAAGAGTTTCAATATTTTTCGGACGTTTTAGTAAAAACTCACTTGCTAATGCAATAGCATCACTAGTGTCCAAATTCGTCTGAATAAATGGTTGAATTGTTCCTAATAGCTTAGGCGCCTTTGTAATTCCATTTACGCTCAAAACCTCATCCTTTAAAGCTTGCATAACTTCTTGTTGGCGTGCTACACGACCAAAGTCACCTAGGGCATCATGTCTAAATCTAGCATAGCCTAATAACTCTTTTCCATGTAGCTTCTGTAGACCAGGATGTAATGTAACACCGATATTTTTTGACATTTCCTGTTTGACATTTATTTCAATTCCATCCGGTGCTAATGCATCAACAATTTTTTCAAATCCTTTAAAATTAACCATTACATAGTATTGTACGTCAAGTCCAAAGTTTTGTTTAATCGTTTGTCTCAGTAATTCCGGACCACCTAAAAAGAATGCTGTATTCAGCTTATAATTTTTATAACCTGGAATCTCAACGAACATATCCCTCATTAAAGAAATAAGCTTTACACTTTTATTTTTTGGATCATATTGAGCAACCATCATTGTATCTGTACGGGATTTTTCCTTCCCTCGTTGATCAATTCCAAGTAATAGAAAGTTTACCTTTCCATTAATATCTTTTTTACCATTGAATTCGATTTTTTCCTTTTTTATTCCTGTATTACCAGCTTGTTTTAAACCTGAATAATATTGAAAAGCGGCACACCCCGCTGTCGCAATAATTATCACAAATATAAGTAATAGAAGAATTCTGCGTCTTCTTTTTTTTCTTCTTGTTTTATTATCAAGTCTTGTAACCATAGTATCCCTCAACTTTTTATAATAGAAATTTGAATACCTATAATTTTTTGGTGACCTTTTTATTATTAATGAAAAATTGAATTTTGTCACCCCTCCAATTTTTGTTGATATAATAGGTGAAAGTTACCTTAAGAGGAAGTGCATGATATGAAAGGAATTAATCATCTACTATTTTCTGTATCGAATTTGGAGAGTTCTATCGAATTTTACAAGAATGTCTTTGATGCAAAATTACTTGTAAAAGGGAATACTACCGCATATTTTGACTTAAATGGGATATGGTTGGCACTAAATGAAGAAAAGGATATCCCAAGGAATGACATCCACCATTCCTATACTCATATAGCTTTTTCAATAGAAGAACATGAATACGAACACTATTTGTCGAAATTTCAAAACTTAAAGGTAAATATTCTTCCTGGAAGGAATCGCGATGAAAAAGATCATAAATCCATCTATTTTACCGACCCAGATGGACATAAGTTTGAGCTTCATACAGGTACATTAGAGAATCGACTAACTTATTATAAGGAAGAAAAAAATCACATGAAATTTTATATTTAAAATGGTAGTGTATAAATAGGAAATTTCAGAATTATTAAAAGGCGGAGATAAAGGAATGTTGCAAAGACATGAAATCTTATTTAATCAACTAGAATCTTTCAGAGAATGGACACTTGGAATATTAGAAAATATTACAGAAGAGCTTGCTGATATTGTACCTGAAGGATTCAATAATAATATTCGATGGAATTTAGGACATATTTATTTGGATCAATATCTCTGGATTAAAGCGGTGACAAAAGAACCTATATCGATTCCGGAAGACTTTCATGAATGGTTTGGCTTTGGTACAAAACCTGCGGATTGGACAACAGCCCCTCCAAGTTTAGATGAGCTAAAAAAGTTGTTAGCCGAACAGCCTAAATTGATTCGTGAACTTTACGAAAACCGCTTAGAGGAAGAATTTGCACCAACAGAGCTCGGAATGTATACGATCTCCCAAATTCTCGTTCGCACAATTTATCATGAAGGAATGCATGCGGAAACGATTAAGCTGCTTAAAAGATTTTTGATGAATTAGGTAATTGTTATATTTTTCAGTGGGTTTTATAAATGAATGTATCAATAGAATTAATAGTTCCAATTACGATTGAGAGTGCCCTCCATAGATTTTGTGAAGGACACTTGGTTTTGTTTTTTGCTTTATTTTGTCCTTCATCCACCTTATGAAGGACACTTTGCTTCGTTCTTCGCCTTTTTTTGTCCTTCATCCACACTATGAAGGACACTTGACTTCGTTCTTTGCTTTTTTTTGTCCTTCATCACTCTATAAGTGCTAAATTTCGAATAACTATCTTTGTTGGATGCATCTTGAAAATCCTTTTGAACTTTTTCTAAAATCGATCTAATGAGAATAAAGAAATATCATATTCCGTACGACCATTAATTGCTAATTGGCTAAGTATTTCACCAATTACACTTGCAAATTTAAATCCATGCCCTGAAAATCCGCAAGCGATGATGACCCTGTCATTTTCCGGATGATGGTCAATGATAAAATGATGGTCACTGGATTGTGTCATCAAACATGTTTTCCCTTCCTTTAGCCTTCCATTAGCTTTTGGAAGATACGTATTTAGAAATTCACGGAGTTCACTCTCATCCGAATCATATGCTCCAAAATTTTGAATATGTTGATCTGGATCAATCTTCTGACCACCATCTGTTCTTCCCAACTTAAGCCCAGCTCCATTTATACTAGGAAAGCCATAAAACATTTTATCAACATCATCTACATAAAAGGATGGGAAATGATCGATATCAAAAACTCCTTCTTCGGTTTCAAACCAGCCAACTACTTTTCTTACTGGTTGAATAGGAAGCTTTAATGTTGGTAATAACTTGGCAGCCCACGCTCCAACGGTTACTATTAACTTTTTAGCTATAAATTCATTGGTGGCTGTAATTATTTTTACTTCGTTATTATCATTCATTATTATTTCAGTTACAGGTGAATGGGATATTATATTAGCGCCATTATTGAGAGCGATTTCTTTATAGGCACGTACCGCATTTTCGCTATAGACTAATCCAGATTCAGTTTCAAAACAACCTATAAAATCATCAGGCACTTGAAACCCTGGCCATTTTTTGCGAATTTGGCTTGCTGACATGACTTCTAATGGAAGATCAAAATTCCGAGCTGCCTCTATAGTCTCCAGAAGAAATGCAGAATCCTTCTTCCCCAGCCCTAGCACGCCTGTTTTTTCAAATATTTTATAACTAGTTTGTTTTTCTAATTCTGTCCATAATTTTTGCGCACGTTGGACTAAAGTTACATACTGCCTGCCCTCGCCGTATGCATGTCTTATCATCCGTGTACCACCATGGTGACTACCATGGTCGTGCGGTGGATCAAAAGAGTCTATCAATATAGTCTTTATATTTTGTTGCGCTAAAAAAGCCCCCGCAGCCATTCCCATTGAGCCCGCACCAATGACAGCAACATCATAAATCTGTGTCATATCGATTATCTCCAATCTTTTGTCAACTGATAAAATGGAGGTTATCCTTTAAAGGATAACCTCCTGATGCATTCTTAATTTTGTTTGTAGTCATCTAAATAAGATACTGGTTTTATAACCGGAACAGCAGCACCGTTAAAGTGTTTTTTGATAAAGTCCGTTACTTCTTTTGTATGGTAAATATCCACGATTTGTTGTAGTGTCTTATCATTTTTTCGTTTTGCTTGGGCTGCGATAATGTTAACATATGCCTTATTGCTAGCATCTTCACCGAAAATAGGATCCTTAGAAGGATTTAATCCTGCATTAATCGCCATATCACAGTTAATAATAGCTGCTGTTGCGTCATCTAGACCACGTGGTGTTTGCGCTGCATCAACTGGAGTAATTTTCAAGTTTTTAGGGTTTTCAGCAATACTTTCTAAACCGCCTGCACCAGTAAATCCAGCTTTTAATGTAATAAGTCCTGCTTTTTGCATTAACAATAAAGCTCTTCCAAGATTTGTAGCGTCTTTTGGAATAATAACTTGGTCCCCATTTTTAATTTCACTAATATCTTTAATTTTCTTAGAATAAATTCCCATTGGCCAAATAGATGTTGTTCCAATTGCAGCTAAATCAAGATGATGGCTTTTTTTGAAATCATCGAAATAAACAACTGTTTGGAATGCATTAATGTCAATTTCCCCGCTATCTAATGCTAGATTAGGTTGTACATAGTCATCAAATTTAACGATTTGTACCGTAATTCCCTTTTCTTTTGCAAGCTTTTTAACAAGATTCCATGTTGGCACCTCCGATGAAGTTGTTCCGACCTTCACCACTTTACTTCCATCTGTTTTACTTGAGCTGCTGTTTGAACTGCACCCTGCAAGTACTAGGAGTAAGCCAAACACAATAATAAGTAGTCTTTTCATAATTTTTTCCTCCACATTGTTTTTTTATCGTTCATCAGGAAATTATTAAATTTAATCCTGTTGAAAACATTTTTGAAAAATGGTTTACGTCTAGCTTCAGGTGAAATTTGTACTTCAATTTCAATAGCGCCTTTCGGCTAGCGGATGTACAAGTCGCTTACGCATTTGTTTTGACATGTTCTATTTTCTTCTCAATTTTCTTGCGATAACATTTCCAAGCGATTGAATAAGCTGAACCATGACAATCAGAGTGACAACAGTAATGATCATAACCTCTGTTTTAAATTGGTTATATCCATATGTAATCGCCAAATCACCGATTCCACCGCCACCTACTGCTCCGGCCATTGCGGAAGCACCGATCAATCCAATCGTCGCGATCGTTAAAGCCAAAACAAGTGAACTCCGAGCTTCCGGAAGCAGGAATCTCCAAATAATTTGCCAAGGAGTTGCCCCCATCGCTTGTGCTAACTCGATTGTTCCTTGATCGACCTCAAGCAGTGAGTTTTCTACTAATCTTCCAATATAAAATGCCGTATACAAAACTAACGGAACTATTGACGCCGTCGTACCTATTGAAGTTCCGACTACTAATCTTGTAAAAGGAATAATAGCCACCACTAGAATGATAAACGGAACTGAACGAAAAATATTAATAATAACGTTAAGAATATTGAATAATACTTTATTTGGAAGTATTCCTTTTTCCCTTGTAGTGACTAAAATAACGCCAATCGGTAAACCAATGATGATGGAAATGATCAACCCTACAATCACCATATAGAGAGTTTGATTTATTGCCGTTAAAAATTCCGGCCAAAACCAGCTCCAATCAAATGGCATCCCCTGTCACCTCCTTTATTAATGCATTATTCTCATTGATATATTGAACGGCACGATTCATTTCTGCTCGTTCACCCTTAAATTCAACAAGTAAATTCCCAATTGGGATCCCTTGAAGCTCTGTTACCATCCCATGAAGAACATTCAAATCAATTGAAAATTTCTTAGCTGTATTGGATAACAGCGGCGTATTGGTAGAAGCACCTTTAAAAATAATTCGATAAATACCTTGTTGATTAGATTTTCTGTTTTCTTTAATAAGCTTTTGTATCGATTTTGGTATCGTATCGTTCAATACCGTTCTTACAAAACTTCCCGCAATTTGCGTCTTTGGCTCGGTAAAAACATCTATAACTGGACCTTGTTCCACAATAATCCCATTTTCAATAACGGCCACCTTATCGCAAACATCGCGAATTACATTCATTTCGTGCGTTATCATTAAGATTGTAATACCTAACTCATCACGAACTTTTCGCAAAAGATCGAGAACAGCTACTGTTGTATTCGGATCAAGTGCAGATGTCGCTTCATCGCAAAGAAGAATATCAGGGTCTGTTGCTAATGCTCTAGCGATCCCAACCCTTTGCTTTTGACCACCAGACAATTGTTCCGGATACTGGTCCATCTTATCCTCCAATCCAACAAAGGATAATAATTTTGTTACTTTTTCTTTAATGATGTCCTTTGGAGTCCCCTCTAAAAGGAGCGGCATCGCAACATTCCCGAAAATGGTTTTGGAATGGAGTAGATTATATTGCTGAAAAATCATCCCGATTTTCTTTCTTTGTTTCCGTAAATCTTTTGAATTAAGAGATAGAATATCAACCCCGTTAATTAATACTCTTCCGGATGTTGGTCGTTCCAACAAATTTACACAACGGATTAGTGTACTTTTTCCTGCACCACTAAACCCAACTACTCCAAATATTTCTCCTTTATCAACTTGAAGATTAATTCCTTTTAATGCTTCCACTTTTTTCTCTTTGCCACTGCTATATAACTTATGGACATCTTCTAAAACAAGCATGTAGAAATCTCCTTTTTTCAAACTGTTTTATCATTTAACTTAGTAAATTCATATGATAACTCGGATATAACAATCTTTTCCGCCTAAATCAAGATTTTACGCTTAAACGAAAAACCCTTCCTCTTATCCACAGATCAGATAAGAAGAAGGGTTTATATGTATAAGCCTCTCTACTTCTTATCTTTCAAATCGACTTCTCGATTTGCAGGAATTAGCACGGTTTTTGCCAAAAAACAGCAAACCCGTTGCCGAGGTTTCATCGGGCCAGTCCCTCCACCTCTCTGGATAAGTAATAGCGTTTTATTAATTTTTTAACTTGCAAGACTAATAATATTGTCTTTTTTAACGTAAGTCAAGAATTTTTTTGATATTTTCTCAACAAATATCAACTGATATTTGGCAAAATGCAATAAGGAACATTTGTTCTGTATTTTTAAAAAATGGTTGTAAAATACGATTTTCTATTTGTCTTATATACTAAAGGAGGATGCCCATGAACAAAGACTTTTTACAAATATGCAAATTAAGTCCAACTGAAGAAAGAGTTTTAAAATCTTTTTTTCAAAAACATGAGCAGTCTTTAACAAATTCTGCTATTCAACAATTTTTATCAAAAAGTAATAATTTGTCACTGCTCATTAAAGTATTAACATGCCCTACTACTGAAAATGAAGGAAAGTTAGAATCCAAGTTTAGAGAGTTCTTAATTGAGCTACGATTAGTTAAATACATTTCACAAATAATACACTATCAAAATCTAAATCTTACTAAATCATTGCAAACTTATAAAAACAGATTTCCACTCTATTTGGATCAAGAAATCACAATTGGCGAAGAGATAAAAATAGTTGATACGATTCCCTCAGGTGAGGAATTCATAATAAAAGAATCAATCAATTTTGAAGAAGAAATTAACAATAATGAACTTTTTAAAACCATTCAATTATTATCAGTTCAACAAAGAGATATTTTAAGACTCTATTATCTTGAGGGTTACAATGACCGAGAAATTGGTGAGAGATATCATGTAACACAACAATCTATTGCAAAAGGTCGGAAAAAGAGTATTGAGAAAATTCGACAGTACCTTGAAAAGAGTGATTTCAAATGGAAAGTATAGAGTACTTAATCACCCAAGCCAAAAGTCATAATGAAGCAGCACTTATAACCATTATTGAATCGTTTCAACCAAAAATAAAGAAAGTAATTAATTGTAATTATCTTATTACAAATTTCGACGCAGATGATCTAAAACAAGAATTATCCATTAAAATAATTCAAGCAATATATAAATTCAGTTTCGAAAACATACCAGGATTTTGGGAATTTTTAAATCAAATAGAAAATGTGTAATAAGGAGGTAGTATAAATGGATAATCTATCACCAGCCATACAAATTATTGAAAATTATGGATTTCCTATTCTTGTTTCTATTTATCTTCTAGTTAGATTTGAGAGGAAGCTAGATTCTTTAGCGGAAAGCATAAATAAATTAATAGGAGTGATTGAAAAAGCAAATAGTAAATAAAACAATTTATTTTGAACGAATTTATAATATGAATATCTTTTTAGCCTAGTCGTATGTATCCAACTTTTATAATATTTTTTACCTTTATTGGAGATAGGAGGAAATATATAATGAAAATAGCGATGTATACATCAACCTCTTGTTGGCAATGCCTTGAACTTAAAAATATATTTTCAAAAAATAATATTACTTTTGAAGAGCGTGATATCCAAAAAAACAGCAAATTTTTGAATGAGTTTTTTGATGAGTTAAGTGGAACTGCTTATCCACTTACAGTATTTTATAATGATAATAACAATATTATTGATACGGTTACTGGGATTAACTTAAAAAAACTTTCGTCTATTTTAATTTATCGCCTTAAAAGCTAACTATCGTGTAATTTCTCGATAGTTAGCTTTTTGTGCTGACTTTAATTTTCAAGAAGTAAAAATCAATAGTAATAAAATCGTTTTCGATTTTCCAAGTATTCCTTACCTTGAATACTACATTTCAATTATTTAGAGTTAAATTTTTCGGCAAACCAATTACCTACTCCAAAAATAAGTCCAGTTGTAATGAAAGGAAAATAAATTAACACTGAAAATCTTGAAAATATATTATGATCAACCCAAATAATAATTACAATTATGCTTAGTATACAGGATACTATTATACAGCTCAAAGGATAGAGGAGTGCTTTTCCACTATCAAACCGTTTTTTAATAAATTGAATAGCAATGAAATATAGAGGCATTAAAATGAAAATCCAAAAAATTGCCCCGTACACTAAATTATGTGTGAAGTCAAGCAGACGCCATCCCCAGGTCATCCGCATATATGCATAATAACAAAAAATCCCTCCTACATAAGACAGAATAGGTACTAAAATAAATTCAGAAAAAATCTTCAAATATTATACTACCTCCTCGAATTATTTTTGTGGATATAACAAGGTTGCCCTTAGGTAATTATACAATAAAAATTTCTATAATATTATGACATTTTGTATTATGGTGAGTATTTTGAGTAACATTAAACTATATTTTATTATATTGGTTGTAAAAAAAGCTTCAAATACTTATTTATAGAGTGAAGAAGATATTATTAGAAATATTCATGTAGGAAGGACTTGAATGTTTCTGATAACCTTCCTATCTTCTAAATAAAATTAACTTTTGGAGGTAAATGAAATATGCCAAAAACGGTAGATGTTAAACTTGTTACTTTTATCCCTGAAAAATGGATTGACCTACATGGAAGAAGTGTGGGTGATTCAGATAAAGGTATTATTCAATATAACGGAAATAATCGCGGTTTTGGTCCTCAGTATACTAATTCCGAGGATTATAAATCCTATCAAATACTTTCAATTTATACCTCCGATTTATCGCAAAATTATTATTACGAAGATGTTGGCAGAACAATTAAACGCGAGTATTTTGGCCCGCCTTTTAATGCATTTTCATATGAATATGGTCAAGAATCAACTTCTTGTTTATCCCATAAAAAGGATGCTTCCGGTAGTGATTGGGTTCGATATATACTGAGAGGCTCATGTACAAATCCTCTTGAAGCATTAGCATGCGCCATTGATTGGGAAGTTAAAGTTACCATTCATAAAGATGGAACTGTTCATGCTTATGGTGAACACGACGGTTACCCTAACTTCGAAATATATAAATCATATGATGGAGGGTCTTGGACAAAATTATATAACAAATCTCATGGCGCTATCACTAATCTGTGTTTAGGAATGGATCAATCGTTTAATGTTACTGTATAAATCTACTTCAACAAAAACAAGAGTAACTGATGCTCTTGCTTTCTTTACCATTTAAGAATCCTCAAATTTAAACAAATTTTCTTTATAATAATAGAACCGATACCATCACCTAACGTAAAATCTACCTATTTTGAATCTCCTTAATTAAAAGATTTACATACAAAATAGGTGACTAATGATAATTTAAGCATATTTATAGATTTCTTCTATCTCCTCGCATATTCCTTCTGAAACCCATAGTTCAACATTGCTGTAGAATCTCTATATACCCCATCTTTACTGGAATGCAGAACAACAGAAATAAGATTTTTTCCACTTCTATTCGCTGAAGATACTAAACAATGTCCAGCCTGATCGGTAAAGCCTGTTTTAATCCCATCCGCCCCTTGAAAAAAGTTAGTGCTGCTTTTGTTCAAAAGTTCATTACGATTGTAAAAGGTGAAAGAGGAATCCTTATAAGTTTCCTCGCTCACAATTTCGCGAAATACAGGGTTTTGCCTAGCCTTTCGCGCAATAATAGCCAAATCCTTTGCAGTGGAATAGTGATTAGGATCATGAAGACCATGAGGATTTACAAAATGGGAATGGGTCGCACCTATTTCCTTAGCCTCTTTATTCATTAACTTTGCAAAATATTGAATTCCTTCCTGAGGGTTCATATTCTGTTTTCCACTATCCTTTTTGGCAATATAAACAGCAATTGTTCTTGCCGCATCATTCCCCGACGGAAGCAGCATCGCCCTAAGTAGGACTTTTAATGGAATAACATCTCCTTCTTTCAGACCAGCAGAGCTTTCATCACTCGTTTTCATGGTCACTTCATTCCCAACTCGTACTTGATCATTCAGATTACCTTTTTCAAGTGCAACCAACGCTGTTAACACTTTTGTAGTACTCGCCGGATAGAGACGTTCATTTTCATTTTTCGCAAATAAAATTGTTCCGCTATCTTCATCCATTAATACTCCTGCTTCCCCTTTAATGGCCAGACTTCCTGAATTTTGATGGATGAAATTGATATCTGACACCTTATTTTTTACAACATTTGAGTACTTATATAAAAATACAAAGCCTAACAAAGCCAACAGAATAACAATTTTTTTCAATATCCTTATTCACCCTCTATATCGTTTTTCATGATAACGAATACATTACAGGAAAGAATTAAAATCCAATGTAAGGATTTCTAAAGAAATTATTAAGAAAAGTGAAAGAGATTACCTACTGTTCGGCAATCTCTTTGATTGGTAGTGTAATCTTAAATTTTGTTTCACTCTTGTTGCTTGTTGCTTCAATTGTACCACCATGAAGTTCCACAATACTTTTTGTGATTGCCAAGCCAAGTCCCGATCCACCTGTATCAATTGAACGTGATTTTTCCACTCGGTAAAAACGTTCAAATATAAATGGTAAATCTTCTTCTGGAATAGGTTCACCATAATTAATCACTTCCACAATTACCATGTGATCCTCTTTCCTTATTGTTAAGTCGATACGTTTTCCTTCTTTTCCATACTTCAATCCATTTGAAATTAAATTTTCAAATACTCTTACCAATTTATCCCCATCTGCCACAATAAAAATACCCTCTATTTCATTTTTTAAATGTATTTTCATTTGCAGCTCTTCAAGCTGCGGCAAAAATTGCGCAGATAATTGTGATAAAAGCTGGACCAAATCAATTCTTGAGTAATCCAGCTGGATGGCTCCAAAGTTTACACGAGTATATTCAAATAAATCGCTCACCATCCGTTCTAAGCTTCTTGCCTTTTCAAATGCAACGGAAACATAGTAACGAAGTTCGACTTCATCATTATAGCGATCTTCTTCTATGAGTCGTAAATACCCCATAATAGAAGTTAATGGCGTCCGCAAATCATGGGAGACATTTGTAATTAATTCATTTTTTGCTTGTACAGCTCTCCGTTCTTCTTCAATGGATTGTTGCAATTGCGAAGATATGCTATTCAGGTTCTGAGCAATATCACCAAGCTCATTTTTTGAATACACCGGGACGTGAAATTGAAAATCTCCTTGTGAAATTTTCGCTGTCCCGTCCAAAACTTGATCAAAATTATTTGCCCATCGTCTGCTGAGAATAAAAATAAAGACAAAAAATAATATGAATCCAACAATGATAAGGATAGTATTAAGGCCAAGGAAGGTATTTAAATAATATAACTTTATTAATACAGAGTAAGATAGAAATTGCGTAGCTCTTAAGATGTATGCGAGAAATAAAAGACCAAACGTAATTGCTGCTGATAATAGCATGCTCGTTACAATCAGCATTAAAATTTTCAATTGAATCTTGGTGAGTATTCTATTCATCAATTTTATATCCTACTCCCCAAACCGTTTTAATCAATTTATACCCTAGTTCTCTCTCTAATTTTTCCCGTAGATTGCTTATATGCACCATGACGGTATTATTGGAAGCAAAATATTTCTCCTCCCAAACCCTTTCAAATATTTCTTCTGTACTAAACACTCTACTGCGATTGCTTGCAAGTAAGTAAAGAATCTCAAATTCTTTTGAAGTAAGTGTAATTGGGATTCCGTTTTGGAAAACTGTATGGGAGGCTCTATTAATCTCTATTGAATTGATGGTTAATAGATCATTTCCATCTTCTTGTTCTAATTGCTTGAATTGATAAGAACGACGCAACAATGATTTTACCCTTGCCATTAATTCCAATGGGTTAAACGGTTTTATCATATAGTCATCTGCACCGGTCATTAATCCAAGCACCTTGTCCATATCTTCCGCTTTCGCACTTAACATTAAAATGGGAACTGTATTCTTTTCACGTAGCCTGCGGCAAACTTCCATCCCATCCATTTTTGGCATCATGACATCTAAAATGATAAGATCTACTTTCTTTTTTTCAAATATGTCTAATGCTTCCTGACCATCAAATGCCTTTAAGACGGTAAAACCATCGTTTTGCAAATAAATAGATACAAGGTTCACAATTTCTTTTTCATCATCTACAACTAAAATGTTTTTCATTTTTATCACCCAAATCCAATTTAAACTCTTATATTTAGACTACCATTACATACCAAATATCTCTATGAACTTTTTTAAAAAATTGCGAATCAAATCATATTAACTAACAGCCGAAACAGGTCCAGATTGTTGATGGTGAGTTAAAAATAAAATAATATTTTGTGCCGGACTTTCCCAGCAAATTCGTCTTTATTATGTTACATTTAAAAGAACATTTTAGTTATTTTGCAAGGGATGGGAAATGAATTGGATTTACGATGGACGATATTTTCGAATTATCGACTTTGGTGAAACTCGTCTTGGTCATCCATATTTTGACTTAGCTGCCACTTTAACCTCCTTTTCTGATTTTCCAACAAAAGAAGAGGTAGATTCATTTCTACATGAATACGAATTTTATCACGATACCGTGCAAAGGGATTTATTGAAACTATTCATTGATCTATGGCTGATAAGGGGGATTTTAACTGTTAATACTCAAGATAAACATAACCAAATAATCAGCTTTTGGATGAAGCAACAACAGCATTTTACTTTACTATTATCCTAGGTGTTTACCTACTGTATACTAATAAGGGCATTTGCTTTGCGGACATCAGATCCGTTATCTGTGACAAAATGGGGTAATTTCTTATGTTTGCGGACTCAGGTTCCCTTATTTGCTGATAACGCAGTGATTTCCTCGTGTTTTTTCGTGAATAACGGAACTAGTGTCCACTTAGTCCTTAAAATAATGTCATTTTTTCAAAATAGCGTATTCTCTGTCCTTTCCCCAAAAGCAATGGTCAGTCATCTGCATTATTTGCCGATTACCTGTTTCTACTCCACCACTAACAGGTTGTCAGCCACCCTTTATCTTTCATTCTTTTTAATAATAGAATTTGTAACCTTGGTTCTTTGACAAAAAGAATGGTTTGAACATTTTCTCGATTCCTCATTTAATCAGCCCAATCTTTATACAAAATGTCCCTCACCTTTTTCGCTACCATCTCAAGATCATCCGACACTTGCGGAATAGTATAACCCACATACAATGGAGATACTGTATATCGTGGAACAATTTTACAAGTGATGACATTTTCAAAATGATAGAAAAACAAGTTATAGCTTTCACTTAGATACGGTGCATATTTCAAATAATATTGGACGGCTATTTGGATAAAATCGGACATTCTATCTAGAGCTTTTCTATCGTACAAATTAATATTCATTTCACGGAATCCCATTATTGGGCGAGTAGAGATGTTAAAATCAATGGTGTGATCTCTAAATATTGTAACTCCCTTAAAATTCTCCGCTTTAATATTTTTCTTATAATCTACATCTTTCAGCCCCACAATTTGCATATGCGGATGCCGAATCGTCCCACCAGATAATGGTCCATGATTTTTGTAAAAAAGAACGGATGTAAATTCACCGCTATTCTCAATCTCTAACCAATGACGCACTGCAAACCTTATCACTTTATGTAAATGCTCTCTTGAGTACTCGGACAACTCCCCATGACATTCATCTGTTTCAATTAAAACCGTTTGCAGTGTATTTTGTAAGGTAGGGTATTTATTTTTCAACAAGATAATTGAATTTTCTTGGTCGATAATATTCTCCAGTTCTTCCACATTACAAAACGGACAAGAAGTAGTTTTATTTGTAACTGTCACAGGCTTTTGTTTCCCAATTTGCGATGTAAAATACAACTGTGATTCTTTCTCCATCATTTCACCTCATTTTTTCATGGCTATATATTGTTCTATAGATATTCGATTTTTTCCTGCATTTTATTATTACTTTCCTTTTTCTTTACACTATTTTAATTAATCTTTAATACATGCTCAACTCTCTGGCTTTATACTCAAATTAAGAAATTCATTTTTGGAGGAATGAAGAATGACAGCTCAATATTTAGTTGAGGAAATAATGAATGGAGCACATGTTGAGGTACTTTTAGCTAAACATGTTGGTCTATCATTAACAAAATATGATGTACAAATGGTAAAAAAGGCACTTAAAGCTAGAGATGAAGAACAAATCGATCATGCTATCGAATCTATTATACAAAAGCGTTCAAAACGAATGATAGCAACGAATTCATACTAATTCTCTCTTTCCCTGAGCAAATGAAATGGAGGGGTTAAGATGAAAAAAGTTTTGCTTTGTATGGTCATCATTTTACTATACGTATGCTTTAGCCCAACTTATACACCTCAGCTTTCAAGCACACAAAAACCACTGCATCTAAAAAAAACCTCAGAATTGGACCATCAACCTATTGCAAACAATCCATTTCCTACTACTCGAGACAACAATCTTATAAAAAAGATAAATGTGCAGCAAGTATTTGAGGCTGGCCCCATCAATTTAACCATTCATACTATCCAAATCAATCATATTACTTCAATTGATCCTTATAAATCCTCTTATTATTCCATCACCATTGATTATGAAATGCTAAATTCAGCGGAGGAAGATTTTATATTTACACCTATCGAGTCCATTGAAATGAAAAATGGAAATAACTTGAAAATCACTCACCAAACTACCCCCAGTGAAATAATGGGATGGGAAACGAAATCAGGAAGGGTTCAGTTTATCTCGAAGGCAGAAAAAAAGATGAATTTACAGGATATGACCCTTTACACTAGTGATATTAGGAATGTAAACAATAGAACATTAGTCACCGGCATTAAAATAAATATAAAATAGAAAGAGACTGATTTTAGAAAATCAATCTCTTTCTATTCTTATTCATACAAATGACACGCCACGAAATGACCTTTTTCCACTTCTTTCATTTCCGGATCCACTTCGGCACATTTTGCAGTTGCAAATGGACAACGGGAACGGAATCTGCAGCCTTTCCCAATTTCTAATGGACTTGGCAATTCTCCTTTAATAGACTCAACACTAGCACTTTGCGCCTTAATTGGGTCTGGAATAGGAATAGCTGATAGTAATGCTTTTGTGTATGGATGTAGCGGATTCTGATATAAATCATTGCTATTAGAAATTTCTACAATTCTACCTAAATACATGACGCCAATTCGATCAGAAATATGTCGAACCATTGATAGATCATGAGCAACAAACAGGTAAGTTAAACCCAATTCTTCTTGCAGATCTTCAAGCATATTGATTACCTGCGCCTGAATCGAAACGTCTAAGGCTGAAATGGCTTCATCACATAAGATAAACTCAGGATTAATGGATAATGCTCTCGCGATGCCGATGCGTTGGCGTTGTCCACCACTAAACTCATAAGGAAACTTCTCCATATCGCTCTTTTTCAAACCGACTTTTTCAAGCAATTCCCCAATTTTTTCCTTTCTCTCTTGTTTTGAGAGGTTTGTATGAATTGCTAAAGGTTCATCAATGATTTCTGCCACATTCATATAAGGATTAAGCGATGAATATGGGTCTTGAAAAATAACCTGCATTTTTTTACGATATGGCTGAAGTTCCTTTGACTTCAGTTTTGCAATATCAGTTCCCTCAATAAGGATTTCTCCTTCGGTAGCTTCATATAATCGATTAATAGTGCGTCCAAGAGTGGATTTTCCACAACCCGATTCACCAACAAGCCCGAAGGTTTCCCCTCTATTGATATGAAATGTAACATCATCGACTGCTTTAACAAATTGATTATCTTTACCAAAAAAGGATGATTTAACCGGAAAGTATTTTTTCAAGTTCTTCACTTCAATAAGCTTTTCTGGTTTATCATTCATGACTTTCCCCTCTTTCCCCAGCTAAAAAGCACATGCTTCTCTGTGTATCAGAAAAATTCTTATAGGCAGGCATTTCCGAAAAGCATTTCTCCATCGCTACTTCACATCTTTCCGCAAATGGACACCCCTTCGGAAGATTGTCCAAGGCTGGTGCAGAGCCTTTAATTGGCTTCAACCTACTTTTTTCACCTTCATCCATCTTCGGAATCGAATTCAATAATGCTTTCGTATATGGATGCTTAGGCGAATAGAATATTTCTGTTGTCAGACCTTCCTCCATTACCATACCAGCATACATAACCACAATTCTGCTGCAAAGGCTGGCTACTACACCTAGGTCATGGGTAATAAGAACAACAGACATTTGATTTTCACTTTGCAGTTTTTTTAGTAGACTCAAAATTTGAGCTTGGATCGTAACATCCAATGCCGTCGTTGGCTCATCTGCAATTAATAGCTTTGGCTGACAAGATAATGCCATCGCAATTAGAACACGCTGTCTCATACCGCCGCTAAATTCATGAGGATATTGATTCACTCGTTCCTCAGGTGATGGAATGCCGACCATTCTTAGCATTTCAATTGCTTCTTTTTTTGCTTCTGCTTTTTTCATCCCTCTAACTCGAATCAATAATTCGGTGAGATGCTCTCCTACTTTTTTCAGCGGATTTAAGGCTGTCATGGGGTCTTGGAAAATCATCGCAATTTCTTTTCCCCTGATTTCTCTTTGTTCCTTTTTTGAGAGATTCTCAATATGACGTCCATTTAATATCATTTCTCCGCTTTCTACTTTGGCCGTTTTCGGAACGATTCCCAAAATAGATTTCATAAGGATACTCTTCCCACTCCCAGATTCGCCAACGATTCCTAGAATCTCCCCTTCTTGTACAGATAAGTTAATCCCGCGAATAGCTTCAAGCTTTGTTTTCCCATCTTGGAAAGTAGTTTTTAAATCCTCCACTTTTAATAATGGATCTTTCATTGTTCTCACCCCCTATTTACCTGTCTTCGGTTCTATAACTACTCTAAGAACATCGCCTAATTTATTAAATGAATATACCGTTAGAACTATTAATGCGCCTGGTAAAATAGCCATATAAGGAGCACTTCCTAGATTCCCCTGTGCTGTTTGCAGCATACTTCCCCATGAAGAAAGCGGCTGTTGAACACCTAACCCAAGAAAACTAAGAGCAGACTCCATTAAAATTGCATTTGCGATACTAACTGTCGATGCAACGATAAAAGTTGGTAACACTCCAGGAATAATATGCTTGAAAATTATTTTCCAAACGGATTGTCCCGATGCTTTTGCATATAAGACATATTCTCTTTCCTTTATAGATAAGGTTTCTGCGCGAACCAGTCTTGCTGTCCCCATCCAAGTAAATAAGCCAATAACAAGAATAATAGCTTTTAAGCCTGGTGTCAGATAAATACTAATGACAGTTACTAGAATCATCCACGGAATAGAGGAAATCACATCGACAAATCGCATGAGAATGTTATCAATTTTCCCTCCAAAATACCCACTAACTGTTCCTACAAATACACCGATACTCGTGGAAATCACCATGGCTAATATCCCCACTGTCAGTGAAATACGACCACCATATAAAGCTCTCGTTAAATAATCGCGGCCTAACTCATCTGTTCCAAACAGATGACTACTACTCGGCCTTTGTAGAACCTTTCCGACATCGACTGCATTCGGAGAATAAGGCGATAGAAAGGCAAAGATAGAAACTAATAGGATAAAAGAAAGGAATATAAAAGCAACTAAGGCCGTTTTGTTTGATGTTAATTCTTTTTTAAGCTTTTCTATTCTTCTATTTTTTTGCTTAGCCATTCTCGTCACCTCATTCCCTTAATTCTAGGATCTATAATGCAATATAAAATATCTGATAATAAGTTTCCTAGAATTACTAAACTAGCAGAAAATAACATGATAGCCATTACGACTGGATAATCAAAGCCTTGGATGGCTTTAACAAAATAAGGACCAATCCCTGGCCATCCAAATACTGTCTCCGTTACAAAGGCACCTGTTACAAGCATAGGCAAGGACATTCCCACAATTGTTACAAGCGGCAATAAAGCATTGCGAAGAACATGCTTAAATAAGATTGCCCCGCTTGAAGCACCGTACGCTTCCTGAACCATTACATAATCTTCGGTTAATTGCCCAATCGTAGACGATCTCACATAACGGATTAATTCAGGTAAAAAGGCAATCATCAAGACCAGGCACGGTAAAACGAAGTGACGGAAAAAGTCAACTGTAGAGTCTTCTAGACCAATCGTGTGCATTCCTAATATCGGAAACAATCCAAGCTTATATCCAAAGATAAAAATAAAGATCATTGCTAACCAAAAGCTTGGGATGGCAATCCCTATAGAACTGAATCCATCGATGATTTTATCTAATAATTTCCCTTTTTTCGCACCTGCAATCAGACCAAGAACGATTGCTACTATTAAAGCTAATAGATAGGCCGGTAAAACGAGAATAATCGTATTTGGAATTCTTGAGAGTAAATCTTGTGAAATACTTTGATGGGTAACAAGTGAATACCCTAAATCACCATGTAAAACTCCTTTTATCCAATAATAATATTGAACATAAGCAGGTTTATCTAGCCCGTATTTTGCTTTAATAAGCTCGATTGTCTTTTGCGACATATTCGGTGTTGTCATAGAATCAATCGCATCGTACGGAGCCATTTGTATGAGAGCAAAACAAATAATGGAGATGATAATTAACATTGGGATTGCCTGTGCAATCCTTTTTATAATATATTTGGCCAATCGCTTTCACTCCTATTTAAGAAATGCTTTAGCGCCTTGTTCTTCGAGATACGGAATATAGAAATTGACATGTCATTTAACATCGCAATGATCATGAACGATATAAAGGGAACCATATGGATCCCCTAAACCTGCTATTCGAAAGACGCCGCAGCTAGACATAGACTTGATAAGAAATAAATTATCTATTCTTAATTTAAATAAAGATAAACAGCACTTGCCGTTTATCTTTATTTACATTCATTATTTAAAAGAAAGCTTCGACATATCCTCAAATGTATACACCGGAACTAATCCTGCTTGGTCAATACCAGTAACATTTGAATCAATGGCTAAAATTCGTTTGTTTTCCGTAATTGGATAGAATGCAGCATCATCGATGATTAGTTTTTGAATTTCTTCATATATAGCTTTACGCTTCGCATCATCAGTCTCTACTCTACCTTGGTTAAATAGATCATCAACCTTTTTATTACTATAATGCATATAGTTGCTTGGACTACCTGTTACAAATAAAGAATTGAATGTATCTGGATCAATTCCCATGATAAATCCGTTTAAATACATGTCAAAATCTGTTTGTACTTTCTGTAGCTTTTGGCTTAATGCATTTGCATCCATTCCAACTAGTTTCAGATCGATTCCTACTGCTTTAAGATCTTGCTGCATAACTGCTGCTTGCTTTTGTTGGATTGGGTCACTACCAATGTAAGCTAATTTAAGAGTCAATCCTTTTACTCCAGCTTTAGCAAGTAGCTCTTTTGACTTACTTACATTGAAATCATGTTTATCAACATTTTCTGTATAATAAGTCGCTTTCCTAGGTAAGAAAGTATAGGCTGGTTCTGCATAATCACTAGATAGATAGCTTGCTTTAATAATTTCATTGCGATTCAATGCATAAGCAACCGCTTGTCGAACTTCTTTCGATTGTACTGCTTTCGAGCTTAAATTAAATGCCATATAGCCAATGCGGCCTTCAGCATATGGTTTTAGGGTAACCTTAGAATCGTTTTTAAATTTTGCAACGTCTGAAGGTTGGATAATTAAAGAGTTAATCTCTCCACTTTGTAGAGAAATGTTAGCGGTATTTGCATCTTCAATAATTCGAAATACAACTTTATCAATTTTTGGAGCACCTAAGAAATAATCTTTATTTTTCTCAAATGTAACACTTTCACCAGCTTTATATTGTACAAGCTTATAAGGGCCTGTTCCTACTGGAGTTGCATTTTTAGGACTATTGGCAATATCCTTTTCCCCATCATAAATATGCTTTGGCATGATAAAGATATTTCCAAGTGATTCCATTGCTCCCATACTTACTTCTGGAAGCTCAAACTTCACTGTATAATCGTCTACCTTGACTACTTTAACCGGTTTGTTGTTAAAGATAAGCATGCTTCTTGCCCAACCACCGTTTGATTCTTTTAACATTTGATCATAGGTAAATACAACGTCATCTGCTGTAAATGGCTTACCATCTGACCATTTAACATCTTTTCTTAATTTTGCTGTGTACGTTTTGAAATCTTTTGATGGTGTCATACTTGTTGCTAAAAAGTACTTCACATCATCTTTTCCGTTATACATATAAAGTGGTGAATAAATCGCTTTAATTTCCATTAGTCCAAAACGGTCACCTGTTGTAATCACGTTTACAGAGTTACCTGGATCACCACTAATTCCGTAGATAAATGTATTTGAATTGTTTGTTGAAGCTGTATTTTCACCATTGGATGTGCTGCTAGAATTAGATGAACATCCTGATAAAACTAAGACAAAGCTTAATATTACAGCTGCAAATAAACCTATTTGCTTTTTCATTACAATTGTCCCCCTAAATGTTATATCTCTTGCTGTAAAAACATGTATTCAAAACGGTATCACTGCTCATGATTATGTACAGTTTTTAATTCCGATTATTCTTATATGTTTTACCGAATAATAATATACGATATTATGATATAGAATTCAATCACTAAATCTCATATTACGGAAGTCGGATTAATCAAATAGTTCTGATATAATGAGAACAACTTTTTATAGGGGGAATACTTTGTGCCAAACATACGATTATCAATGCCTATTGGTCTCCAATTAGAGATTGCTAGATCATCAGGTCTTACGAATGAAGAACTATTAGGGATTTTTAAAACAAAGAATCTTCAAGCGCTAAAGCATCTAGGCGAGGAAGATTCTGATTGGGAAATGCTATTTCAATTTGCAGAGGATAACTGGGAAGACTTTAAGGAAGCTATACTGAATGGTTATACATTCAAATTTGTTACTAGAAATGGGTTAAAACACTTCATGATTTACAGATATGGTCTTGAAGAAGGTAAGGACTTCGAATTAGGTGAGAACTATTTTGATCATGTAAAGCTTAAATCTGCTCAGGTTACTGAACTTGAAGGGATGATCACACAAAACTGGAAGATCAAGCAAGTGGATGTAGATTCCAGCAGTGATCTATATATGATTAAAATTGAATTAGCTGCTTCGTAAATAAAAAAGGCTGTTTTCGCAAAGATTGTTGTTTTTCGAAAAGATTTAATTCTAATCTTTTTAGCTTAATGGCTCTAGCTTTAACAAGATTGTCTTTACATTCGTCTCAGTTAACAGAAAGTGCCATTAATTTGGAAGGGACCCAAGGGTAGTGACAGTGACTTTGTATTTCGACTGACGTCATGCACGTTCGAAACCTGAATGTGACCGTTACTCCGCTTTTCGTCTGACTTCGGGCACGTTCGAAACCTCAAAACTGGTTTGATCTTTGAACTCTTCAAAGTTGTCAAAA
>NZ_JBYSWK010000015.1:0-15336 GCF_058781025.1 Heyndrickxia sp. FW510-T9
GCTACGCATCGTCGCCTTGGTGAGCCGTTACCTCACCAACTAGCTAATGCGCCGCGGGTCCATCTGTAAGTGATAGCCGAAGCCATCTTTCAATCTTTCCTCATGCGAGAAAAGAAGTTATCCGGTATTAGCCCCGGTTTCCCGGAGTTATCCCAGTCTTACAGGCAGGTTACCCACGTGTTACTCACCCGTCCGCCGCTAACAATTAGGAGCAAGCTCCTAATTGTCCGCTCGACTTGCATGTATTAGGCACGCCGCCAGCGTTCGTCCTGAGCCAGGATCAAACTCTCCAAAAAGATGTTTGATATAGCTCATATAATTTAAAACATTGACGTTTCGTTCTGTTTAGTTTTCAAAGATCAATTTCAGTTGCTTTCTTAACAGCAACTTTTATAATATATCACTAAGGCGTTATCATGTCAACAACTTTTTTGTCGTCCTTAGCGACATGTATTAATATATCAGGTATTTTATGTCGAGTCAACCCCTCTTTCTCATTTTTTATACGAATTATTAACTTTCCTTCTTTTCCTTTGTCGGAATGATATAATTTATGCACTCATTATGCGGTGCAACTCTTGTAAAAAGCGAAAATAAGATTTTATATCGTTCCTTCATAGCCCTTTTTACGATGTGATCAATTCGAGGCTCTTTTAAATCATGTAGTATCTCATCCATTTCCCTCTTCAGTAAATATTGAATTTCTAACTTTTCTTTTTCATGAATGATCAATCCGAGCATACTGTTGACCCCCTACGTTAAATTATTTAAGTCTAAATTCTTTAACAGCTCTATTCTTTATCTCTCTTATCAATTTTCATAAAGTTTCCTTTAGCAATACCATAGAAGAAATAGTCGATAAACAAAACAGTGAGGCTTTTCTTAAGTAAATGTAGTTTTTTCCAAATAACCCAAAATTATAAGAAGAAAAATCTTTTTGGACATATTTTTTATATGGGCAAGCATAAGATTTTTATATAGAACTTGTCTATATAATTATTGATCTAAATAAAAGGGAAATTTTCACAATAAGGGGGATCGATATGAATTTTTTCATGGTTTTAAACGGACGTAAAGTTAAGCAATTAACATTAATTTTAGTCGTTTCTTTTTTTACTGCTCTCTTTTTCTATTCCCAGTCCGCCGCAAATGTCTCCGTTTTTTCTACAAAGGAAGGGCCAAAAGCTATTTATAAAGGAGAAAAAGGGATTGCATTAACATTTGATATTGGTTGGGGAGATGAAAAAGCCGTTCCGATTATTGATGCATTAGATAAAGAAGGGGTAAAATCCGCCACCTTTTTCCTTTCTGGGTCTTGGGCAGAGCGACACCCAGATATAGTGGATAAAATTATGAAACAAGGATATGAAATTGGTAGCTTAGGTTACGCTTACGAGGATTACACAGAGCTCGAGACTAGTGAAATTAAAAGTGATATTATGAAGGCACAAGGGGTATTTAAAAAGCTTAATATAAAGAATGTAAAACTTCTCCGTTCTCCGACTGGCCATTTTGATCAAAAAACATTAAAAGTTGCAGAAAATTTAGGTTTAACTGTCGTTCATTGGAGTGTCAATTCTGATGATTGGAAAAATCCTGGTGTTAATATAATTGTGAAAAAGACGACAATGGCTAAAAATGGAGATATTATTTTATTTCATGCATCCGATTCTGCGCGGCAAACGGCAAAGGCAATACCCGCTATCGTGGAGGAACTATCGAAAAAAGGGAGCTTTATTAAAGTTTCCGATATGATTGCAAATGGAAAAGTTAAGACAACACTTATCCAATAACAACAAAAAAACACGAGTTATTATTTTTCTCGTGTTTTTTTGTTATTCTCCTTTACTTCCTTACGTATTTCCATCCTCTGCTTCGCTTGCTCCCGCTCCGCCTCAGATCTTTTAAGATATTTAGGAAGAATCAATATTTGATATGCATTACATATAATTAGCGGATAAATCATAAGGAATATCCAGCTTTCTTCATTCACACGCAAAACTGGAACCCATTCTACAATGGTTACAACCACCATAAAAAATAATGCAGATATAAAGGTATTCTTTTGTGATTGCTTCGCTTTAAAATAGGCAACTAATAAGCCAACAACTAGGATAAATATCGCCAATCCAATATATGGCATAATATTTTCACTATGCTTAGCAAATCTCTCATAACGGAAATACACTAAATCAAATAAAGCAAATAAAATTAGAACAACTTGTACAGCATTCCATAATGACCGAAAAATGCCAAGACCAAATTGGTGAATGGTTAAGTAAGCAAAATAACCAACTTGGCTTATCACACTAAAAATAAATCCAACACCTACAAGCCAGATAAACGTGGAGAAAATACTTAATATATTAACATGAACAAAATACGTTTGAAATTCACTCCAACGGATCACAAAACCCAATATTCCAGTTGTTAATCCACCAACAATTAAAGTAGATATAAACAAACGCACCCAATTTCGACTCGTCAATTGAGATATCCTCCAATACCAATTTAATCATCTTTATGATTTTACCAACCATGTTATAAAAAATCTAGAAATTCCTCTTAAGATGCATAAATCTTTTGCAAAATCCCATATTAACATTAAAAGTCTCATGAAAGGCTCTTTTTTTAAACTCTGTCACATTTGTCTACGAAAACGCAAGTGGTATAACCTTTTGGATTAAATATGAATGAAATTTATAAAAAAAGATGCCCCGAAGCTAAGCTGATTAGGATTTATAACAAATGACGAACAGACACAATTACTACGAAAACAACCTAATGAAATGAAAGGAGCTATTCTTATGAAAAAGGTCGCTACATTGCTCCTAATAATAATGATTATTTTGCTAACTTCTTGTTCAGGAAGTGATACAAAAGCTGGGCAAATGGATTACGATCAAACAAAAAAAATGATTGTTGATATATTGAAAACAGACGAAGGCAAAAAAGCTCTTCAGGATATTATGACGGATGATAAAATGAAAAATCAATTGATTATGGATCAAGCAACAGTGACAAAAACAATTGAGCAAACTTTGAGTTCCGATAAAGGAAAAGATTTTTGGAAAAAAGCTTTTAGTGACCCGCAATTTACAAAGGCTTATGCAAAGGGCATGAAAACGGAAAATGAAAATTTATTGAAAAGCTTAATGAAAGACCCTGATTATCAAAGCATGATGCTATCCATATTAAAAGATCCAGAATATCAAAAACAAGTTATTAGTTTGATGAAAAGTAAAGAAATGCGGAAACAATTTCAAAATACAATGATTGAGACCTTTGATAGTCCTCTATTCAAAGCAAAAATTCAAAGCACTTTATTGAAAGCCGCTCAAGAAATGAATAACCAAAAGGGTGGTGGGCAACAAGGACAACAGCAAGGTGGTACATCAGGAGGACAACAATCAGGTTCATCTGGAGGAAGTTAAATCGAAAACCTGCTGCGTAATGCAGCAGGTTCATTTTTAAATAATAGGAAAGTATAAGCTTTTATCATATAAATTATTTCACGAGATTAGTCATTGTCTAGCGCAAGCAGCCGTAGTATAGTGGAATGTGCAAGACACTTTCACTTTTCTTATTTATTCAATAACGCAATTACTTTTTGCGCAATTTCTTCATATATATAGCCTAATTTATGATCCTTACCATAAATAGATGGTGCGAAATCCTCTTCATTCCAATCAGGCTGTTGGAGTGGAAGCTGACCTAAAAGCTCTGTTTGTAATTCTTCGGCAAGTTTTTCCCCGCCACCTTGTCCAAATACATATTCAAGTTCACCAGTTACTTTACTTTCAAAAAAGGACATATTTTCAATTACTCCAAGTATCTCATGGTCCGTTTTCAATGCCATTGCACCTGCACGAGCTGCTACAAATGCTGCAGTTGGATGAGGTGTTGTTACAATGATTTCTTTACAATGTGGAAGCATTGTGTGAAGGTCCAGAGCTACGTCACCAGTTCCTGGAGGTAAATCAAGTAATAAGTAGTCTAACTCGCCCCATTCTACCTCGGTAAAAAAGTTATTAAGCATTTTTCCAAGCATTGGTCCACGCCAAATAACCGGTGCATTATCTTCCACAAAGAAGCCCATGGAAATTACCTTTACACCAAATCTGTCGACTGGGAAAATTCTTTCTCCACGAACAACTGGACGCTGTGTTACACCCATCATATCCGGAACACTGAACCCATAAATATCTGCATCAATCAAACCAACCTTTTTGCCAAGTCTTGCAAGGGAAACGGCTAAATTGACCGATACAGTAGATTTACCTACACCGCCTTTTCCGCTGGCAATCGCAACGAAGGTTGTTTTGCTATTAGGAGACAAAAGATTGTTACCTTGGTTTTCAGGCTCAGAACCTCGAAACTGTTGGAGTACTTCCTCTGGTAGCTCAGAAAAACGAATTCCTACTGATTTCGCGCCAGCACCTTTTAATGTATTTACAATCGCTGTTTGTAATTGCATTTGTTCACTAGTACCAGTTTTTGCAACTGCAATTTTGACACTGACATGCTCCTTTTCTTCCTTAATCATTATTTCTACAATTCCATTAGTTTCTTCGAGTGTTTTATGTAAAAAAGGATCTTTCAATACTTTTAATAATTCAAAGACTTGTTGCTCTGTTAACAAATTCAAACACCTTCCCTTAAACCGTTTTCTCTTATACCAATCCAAGTATAACACAATTTAGGAATAGGGAAGAAATTGAAGCTATGAGAAAAATAAAAGGTAATCCCGGAGCAGATTACCATCATTTTATATCTTTTTCATCTGTAAAATATCTCATAATTCCGTTATATATAGATGCTGAAACTTTTTCTTGATACTTATCTGATTTAAGGTTTTGTCTTTCTGTAGGATTAGAAAGAAATCCCACTTCTACTAACGCACCGGGTTTTTTAGCGTTTTTTACAATATATACATTTTGCAGCATCTTCGCTTCTCTATCTGTATTCCCTAAGTTTTTTATTAATTCATTCTGTATTAACTTTGCAACTCGCTTATTTTCAATAAAGTGTGGAGAGTAAAATGTCTGTGCACCACTCCACTGCGGAGCCGGGATAGAATTTAGATGAATGCTAATATAAAGATCAGCATCTGAGTCATTTATCAGCTGCAATCGTTTTTTCAAATCTTCTACTTTCCTTCTACTATAACCTCTTACATCTGAACCAGCTAAATCCTTATCCGTTTCCCTAGTCATTAAAACTAGCGCACCCTGCTCTTGTAAAAAGTCTCTTAGCTTTAACGAAATTTTCAAAGCTATTTCCTTTTCTAATGCATCTTTATTCCCCGCTCCACCATCAGGACCGCCATGACCTGGATCTAGATAAATAATTTTCCCTGAAAGCGGTAGATTCCATGAATCCCAAGTATCTTTTTGAAAAAATTGAAATTGAAAAAGCAAAAATAGCAATATTGCACCAAGTATAAAACTAAAAATTTTTACCCTTTGTTTCATTTAGATTCTTTCCCTTCCTTGTCTCTATTGAAAACATATGGGACAAGGAGCAGATTTAGAACATGAAAAATGGGACAAAATGTCCCATTACTTAGTTTAACAACTGCAATTAATGTAGCCTTAATTTTCTCCTCTGTTCTCCTTTTTTAAAACCTTCCATCCACCATTTATCCACGAAGTGCTCACATGAATAATATGTTGACTCTTGAATAAGGCTTTCATCCCCAAACTTCCAATAAAGCCAGAAATTATAAAGAGTATCTGTCAAATGTCTAATTTCTTTTTCACAGCGTGATTTTATATGTTCTATTGGCTCTCCACCATAACCAAAGCGACTATATTGTCCACCTAATAAATAAGCTTCTATAGCAACATCGTAGCAACCTTCCTCTACTCCTTGTTGAACCCATATTCCACCTTGAACTCGCTCCGAGCCAAATGAGTCTTGCACACTTTTCTTTAAGCTTTCAATAGAAAGCTCCAGTAGCAATTTGCGCTCATTTTTTATTTGTCTTTCTCGTCTTTTAGCAGTTAAAGTTGTGATAACATTCATATCCCATCCTCCTACCCCTATTTTTCAACGAATGTTATCATCTGATTCGCTAAAACATTACCAATCAATACGAAATGTGGAAGCGCTTCGCCCATCGACGTACAAACTGTAGGGCTTCGACTGAGATAAAGGAAACACAACGAGGTAATTCACGAGTTGATGTTGACTTATCGTAGGGAGGAGACCGGAAGTTTGCTAGTTGATAAGCGCTATTGAAATTGAAGTACAAATTTCACCTGGAACTAGACAATACGAAATGTGGAAGCACTTTTAGCCGGAGGAAGCCTGCGATTTCATATGAACATCGTAAGTGTTAAAGATTCTTCCATATAAATAAGCAAAACTAAGCTGTAAACCAGATGCTATGTAAAAAGGGAGAGCAAGTGAGCCTAAGCCAAAAAGATAGCCGGCAATATAAGGACCAATCGATGTTGGAAGACGCATCGACAGAATATTGATGCTGGAAGCGAAGCCGCGGCGCATGTCACGAGTCAAACTAACACTCAGTGCTTGCTGCGCACCCTGTGTCCCTCGATTTAAAGCTGTTCGAAAAATATATAATACAGACACGAGTACATAGTTAGATAATAACGGCATCATAAGTAAAAGAAGACTTGCAATGAAGCGCACCAAAACAATGGATCGAATATTCCCGTGTTTGTGTGACAACCTTGCTTGAAGAAGCGAAGTAACTCCTGTCGCAAAAAATGTAATCGCCAATGTACTCCCTATCTGAGTATTGCTTGCCCCAAATTTAATCGAAAACCAATAGGACATCATAGGTCCCGTCAAACCAATGGCAATCCCGTTAAGAATGTTAATAGCAGCAAGCTTAAAAACAGCTACATTTTCTTCGTGTAAGATTTTCTTTTCTTGTTTCTTAGCCTCCTCTACTTTGTATCCATACTGTCTTTTGGATTCCCCACCACGAATGGTTAAAATAATCGTTGCGGTAACAAGATATACTACAAAGATAAAAAAGAATACAAGTCGATAAGCAGTTACTCCGAAAAAATTATTTTCCCATATAGTGGTAGTCCCTGCTAGTAGTGCGCCGGCTGCCATCCCAAAAAAGCTAAGTGCATTATTTAAACTATAAATTTTTCCTCGATCCGTTGGATGGATAAAAGCAGCGAGCCATGCTTGCTCCGCTGGGGCACTCGGACTAGGTGAGCCAGCATCTGCTTTTCCAAAGCCTGCAAGTGTGATGGCGATAAACAGCAAAATAAAGTCTGTAGAAAACACTCCGATTAAGGCACATGCGGCTGCTAATATTTCATAAAAAAAGATAAATGATTTTCTACCGAAACGATCACTTAAAACACCTATGAATGGTACTAGTCCTACACCAAGTATGCCCGCAGTAGTCAGCACTCCACCAATCGCAGCTGTACTCCACCCTAATGCATGTAAATATAGAGCCAAATCAACTACCATCATACCTTGTCCAACACTTCGTAAGGCATTTACCATCATAAGCCTACGTGCCCCAGAGTGTATTTGTTCAACTACCGTATTCTTAAAAAATTTCATATCCATCACGTCATTTCTTTTTTAGGGAATTTTGGCTTTATTTATAGTTCCAAACAACATCCTTATTTATGCATCACAACAAGTGCATCTGGGCATATTATGATTTAAAAAATGCAAAGCTGCTCAATGCATAGTGAGTAGCTAGAGAAGGAAGTAAACAATATGAAGAATAATCTTAATAAGTGGAAGAACCTTATACAAAGAGTAAAACGTAATATTTATGTTCTCTATCTTGCCTATCGTCATCAGGATACGCCATGGTACGCAAAAGTATTTTCCCTTTTTATTGTTGCATATGCGTTAAGTCCAATTGATTTTATTCCCGATGTCATTCCCATATTAGGTTATTTGGATGAGGCTATTTTGTTGCCAGTGGGGATATTAGGCGCATTCACTATGATTCCAAATCATGTACTGCAAGAATGTCGAGAGATTGCCGAGAAAACTCCGAAAAGATTGGGGAAAAATTGGGCTGCAGCTGTTGTTATCCTCCTCATTTGGATTACCCTTGCTACGTCCATTCTTTTTAAATGGGTTATTTAGTTTTGTTGAACTAAAAATAGGATGGGCTGTTACTAGAAGGTTCTGCGGTTCCGTCTTTTTATCGGGGATTTTCACTAAATGTTGGGAGGTTTCTATTCTTCACAACTTGTCTCAGAGCACGTTAATCAAATAGAAAAAAAGGTACCAAGATATTTGGTACCAAATCAATTATTTTTTTACAACTATAGGTTTATGAGAAAGGTATTTCCGATATATCATTTGTGATGCTGGTATCAAAGTCTTACTATTAGTTTCGTGTATAGCTTCTTCAATCAAATGATGCTTCGGGGCCAAGTTGCAAGCAGGGTCTGTTGCATAAGTATCTCCTGTCAAAGCATAAGCCTGACAGCGGCATCCCCCGCCATCTTCATGTCTCAGATCACAGGAACGGCATGGTTCAGGCATCCATTCATGACCACGAAAACGGTTAAAGGAATCTGATTCATACCAAATGCTTTTTAAAGAGGAATCACGTACGTTTTCAAAGGATAAAGCTTTAATCACGCTAGCAGTTGGGCATGGAAGGACAACTCCATCCGGAGCAACAGTAAGGCCAATCGTTCCCCATCCCCCCATACATGGTTTTGGTGTTGATGCATAATAATCAGGAATGACCCAAATGATTTCCATTTTGTTTCCCAGGCGTTTCTTAGCTGTTTCATAGGTTTCTCGAGCAAGTTCAATTTGATCCCTACTCGGCAATAGCCGCTCTCGATTGAGTAATGCCCAATTATAATACTGAGTGTTCGCTAGCTCCAGACGTTCCGCTCCCATTTCCTCCGCTAACTTAATAATCTGATCCAGATAATCAATATTCATCTGGTGTAACACAACATTTAATGATAAGTGCATTTCCGCTTTTTTTACCGCCTTGACCGCTTCTTTTTTCTTTTCAAAGGCTTTATATCCTCCAATGATATCCGAAAGCCTTGCCTCTCCGGCTTGAAAACTAATCTGAACATTGGCCAAACCAGCTTCTCTTAGACGATTAGCCTTTTCAGCCGTTAATCCAATTCCGCTTGTAATAAGATTGGTGTACATTTCTAATGAAGTAGCATGATGAATTAATGTCTCTATGTCATCCCGTAAGAGCGGCTCACCACCCGAAAAATGAACTTCTACTACTCCAAGATCGGCGGCTTCGGATAAAACACGGCACCACTCTTCAGTAGAAAGCTCTGATTTTTTAAGTGCCATCTCTACAGGATTAGAACAATATGGACAATGTAATGGACATTGATGAGTCAACTCCGCAAGCAGAGAGTATGGTGGCTGGGCTGGATTACTTCTTTGGGTCATTATCGATCACCACCCATCCTTGATCCGCCATCTCTTGAAGAAACTCGGAAATATCCTCCTCCATTGTTTTTAAATCTGGCAAAGCATCTGCCTCGCTACCTTCTGTGCCTACTTTAAGCGAGTTCCTTAACCTTTCTGCGAGTGCTTTCACTGTTTGATTTCCGTCACATAGAATAAGGATAGAAGCGGCAGTTTCATTTAAAACCACAACCTTTTCCGGTAATAAAAGGAGATGCTTTTCTCTCACCTTATCAAATTTTAGACGTGCCTTTGCTGCGAGACTTGGAAAGCAACTTACTAAAATATACTCCACCACCAATCCTTTATTCTTTTTGGTCTATCATGAATCATCGATTATGTCTTTGAGTAGAAAGCCTTTTCGGTGGCATCTAACTGCGCCCATAATACATCACACTTGAAACGTAGCGCAGCGACTGCACGCTGTTGATCTTCCGGTGTTTGGCAATAGGTCAAAACAAGCCTAAGCGCAGTGTCCGAATCACGCGGCGCTTGAGTTAACCGATTTTGGAAATAATCAAGCCCACTGCTGTCAATCCACGGATATAACTTTTCAAGCACTTTAATTCGCTTTGAGATTAGATCTGGTGAAAATAATTCCGTTAACGAAGAAGCAACCGCTTCAATCCATGGTTTTGTCCGTGCAAAGTTAACATAGGCATCGACGGCAAAACGAACGCCAGGAACAACACGCTTCTCGTTCAATACTTCTTCCCGAGATAACCCTACAGCTTCTCCTAGCCTAAGCCACGCTTCAATACCGCCATCTTCTCCATGCGTTCCGTCATGATCCATGATTCGTCCAATCCATTCACGTCTTAGTTCCATTGATGGCAAATTTGAGAGGATGGCTGCATCTTTAATCGGAACAGATTTCTGATAGTAGAACCGATTAGCTACCCAGCCTTGAATTTGTTCACGGCTTAATTTACCTTGGTGCATTTTTACATGAAAAGGATGTTTATCGTGATAATAGGAACGTCCTACATCTTTTAAACGATCTGTAAATTCATCCGGCATCCACAGCATTTCTTTATCTTGCTCCAATTTCATTTCCTGGTTAACGAAACCTCCTTTTTCAAGCATGTTTACACCTCCACTTCCATTCCTTCAAAGGCAATCTCAAATCCAAGTCTTTCTAATGTATTCCTCTCCCTGCTGCCTATTTTTAAAACAGGGTTACTATTGTTAATGTGTATAAGGATTTTTCGCTCTGCTGGAAAAGTCGCTAATTTTTCTGCTGTCCCCCCGCTTTCGCCACCAATTGGCAAATGTCCCATACTTCTTGCATTGCGCTTCGTTGCACCTACTTCTACCAATTCATCTGCTGACCAAAAGGTACCATCTACCATTAAAATGTCCGCTTTCTTCAAGCTTGCTTCAATTGTAGGTGTGAACTCTTCTAATGTAGGAAAATACGCAAGACATTTCCCAGATTTTTTATTATGCAAAACCAACCCGACCTCCCAAATTTCCTCATTGCTATTATCTTTGCTGTTCGACTTGACATAGAGTGGAGGTTTTCTTGATACTGGGACTGTTTCAACGATAATTGTTTCTTCTGCTTCTGGTCCTATTCGTTGTACCGAATCGGGGTAAAGGGACTCCCATTTCCATGAACAATAGCTTTCCAGCATCGGAAATACTGGAAAATTCGAGTGTAAACTTTTGCGCACCATCTCGGTTCCATAGATAGTCAAACTAGAGCCTTCCCGTAATGACAATAGCCCGATCGTATGATCAAGCTCAGCATCCGTTAAAATAACACCCGCTAAAGGTGTCTCTCTTATTCCAGGACCCGCATGCAGTGCAGGAAATGATTCAATTTGGTGATGAATATCAGGGCCAGCATTAATAAGGTACCAGTCCCTTTCATTTGCACTTACCGCAAGACAAGATTGTAATAACGAGTGATATGCATCGTTTCCTTCACGAAATCCACGACAGTTTGAACAAGCACAGTTCCACTGTGGAAACCCTCCTCCTGCCGCTGCTCCTAAGACTCTAATTCGAATCTGGCTTCAGTCCTTTCTTTGATGATTCAAGAACTTCATTTTTGCTAACTTCTCTTGACTTCTCCAATACTCTTCCAATCTGCCATCCAATCACCATATTTGTTATTGCCATGAGTCCATATAATAAATAATCTCCTATAGGTTCAGGAGTCAAGAGATCTACGGTCAACCAGACTCCAGATGATATAATCCCGACAATCGCACCTATTATTGCTTTTAAGTATCGTTTCATTCTAATAGCACCACCTCTTGTTTTGTTTAACCCCATTAAAGAATGCAGTATCCATGCTATTTACCAACATAGGCATACATTGTCACTTCAGAAGAAGTATTTATCACTTTGTATTCAGGCTTCTTCCACATGTTAGTCACCACCTTTCATGACATCAACAATTGTGAAAATCTTTCTGATTTTCCCTTTCAAATTAATCTTATGTCGGTGGATACCCCGAAATAACCAGAATTTTGACTTAAAGTTGTCCAAAAGTGTACGGATTTTTGCAATTTATAAGAAGGGACAAGAATATGGAATATTCTTGTCCTACTTCACCTTTCTTATAAAAATAATTCAGGCAGTTTTAAACATAATTCAGGCAGTTCGAGTAATAATTCAGGCGGTTTCAAACATAATTCAGGCATATCGGGCAATTATTCAGGCAAACGAAAAAAAACGCAGCTAAAACCGCTGGGATAGTTACGAAATTTCTTATCTTTAACGTAAATGATTAGATTTTGAACCCTATCTGCACAAAAATGAAGATCAACTGCACGAAATGTTAATCCATCTGCACGAATTTTAATTTGAACTGCATATTTCAAATCCTTTTCCTAAAATTAACCAATATCCGTGTACCCGCTCAATGAATATAAAACAACCTGAGTCCATCAAAACTCAGGTTGTCTACATTTATAATTCATTTGTACTTTTGAAAGTTATTTCTTTTGAGAGAGCCATCTTGCCAACGTTTTCGCATCATCTCCTGTTGCCATACCCGCAGGCATACGACCGCCTCCGTTTATAATCTGATTTAATATATCTTGTTCAGACATTTTACTACCGATATGCGTTAGGTTAGGGCCGACGCCACCGCCAAGAGTTTGTCCATGGCACGACGCACAACTCTTTTTGTAAATTGCTGGAGCGGCAGTATTTCCAGGTTGCTTTTTAGCTTTTTCCTTATTACCACTGCTTCCATCATTGGCATTATCATTTTTACCTGAACCTTCTGGACTTTGTTCCGGAGTAACTGATTTATTGCCCCCAAGTCCAAATGTAACAACCTTCGTACCAGTCACAAAAGTAACGTATTGGTTGTCATTATCCATATAAATTGCCGGTGCCATCATAACCTGTTGTCCACCGGTTTTGGCATTCCATAATTTCTTTCCTGTCTTAATGTCTATAGCGCTAGCAGTTCCATCCAATTCTCCATAAAATGCAAGTCCTGTTGTAGTACTTGTGTAACCTCCGCGCTGCGGTTGTTTCGTCTTAATTTGATAGGCTTGCTTACCGGTATCTAAATCGATAGCAGTAATGGTACCAGATGACTCAGTACCTTTAGGAGAAGGTAATACCTCTGTTCCCGGGAATAAACCATTTTTTTGTTCTATTTCTTTTTCATCTTTTGCTGCAATACCTAAAGTTGGCATGTTAATACCAGGAATCAGCACATAATTGGTTCCAGGATCATATGTTTCAACACCGTAATTTTGACCACCTTCCACACCAGGCCATTGGAGAACAGCTTTGTTTTTATCCGTCGTGAGTGGTGTATGCTTGATCTTGACGAATGGTACTCCATCATAAATGGTATCGCCAGATTTCGCATCCCAAGCATACCATTTTCCGTTTTTACCACCATGAACGACGACCTTTTGCTTGTTGCCTTTGACGGTTGCATTCAGAATCATTGGAGTGGATGCCGCATCATAATCCCACTCATCATTTTCCATTTCCGAATTTGCCCAAATGAATTTACCTGTATTACTATCAAGAGCCACAACCGAGTCGGTGTAAGGATTTTTACCTGGGCGAATCTTTATAAAGTAATCTGGAGCTGGATTTCCTACCCCAAAATACATCATATCTGTATCAGGATCAAATGCCATCGGATTCCAAACTGCTCCACCACCAGTATACTTTCCTTTCACCCAATCTTTTCCTTTATCAGGAACAGTCCAAAATGGCCCGTCCCAAGCAGGGGAAAGATCGCTTGCTTTAAAAGCCATAACAAAGCCGCGAATTCCATTATCGCCTCCACTACTTCCTACATAGATATTCCCTTTGTAGTACATAGGAGCGGATGTTTCATAATACCTGTTTTCAAGGGTGACATTTTCCATCCCTTTTGTATCCCAAAAATTAATTATTTTATCTAATTTCCCTGTTTTTGCGTCTATCTTTGCTAAACGATTATCAGCAATAAGGACAAATACTTTACCTTCCGCAACCGCTACACCACGGCTAGCTACAACCTCTAAAAGACTTAAGTCCGCTTTTTTAAGATGATCTAGTACATCCTTTGGCGGTTTCCACTCCCAAATTTTCTTTCCATTAGAAACATCCATCGCAAACACTCTGTTTAATGAAGTTGTTACATACATAACACCGTCTTTAACAACTGGGTAATCCTCTGACGCATTAGGAACGCCCTTATCCCAGCCTGCTAAATCCTGTTGCCAAACAACACCTAAATTTTTCACATTATCTTTTGTAATTTTGTTATAAGGCACATTTCTTGTTTGTTGAAGGTCATAACCCCAATTTGGAAACCCAGTTTCCTTATTTACTTTGGTTGGCTGATTAGCTTTGTTTGCATTGTTTTTCTGCTTATTTCCTTGTTTTGTTGCACAACCAGCAATCAGTAGTACCGCAATCACCGCTATGCTTAACACTTTGAAATAGCGCTTCAAGAAAAGTCCTCCTATTCTATAGAATCTAGAGTGGTCAAATGCTTTATTTTTTCCCCTTAACCGGAAGACACGTTTGTATTAGACCTACCTCTTTTTCTATATTGAGTTAAAGTATGGTTAATTATGCAAAAGAAAAACAAATAGAAAAGAATTTTATCGATGAATTTCACGCAAAAGTGAAAGAGGAGAATATTTCCTTAAAATGGAGACAATCTATAATCGAAGATGTTCATAAAGCTTTGATAAAGTGATGTGGATATAAGAGGTCCAATTACGTTTTTGTCAACTTTATGCACATAAACATAATTTAATAGGATGGTGATTCAATTGAAGATTCTCACTAATGGTTTTGTTGGATTTGTTTTTTCTCTTTGCTTACTTATTGGGGTGACTCAAGTCACGAAAGCCGAATCGGTACTTGGAACGTCCCAAAATAAAGGTATCAAACTTACCATTAATAACTATGAAATTCAAAACTACGGTCAAGAGATGACTGTGTATTACACTATTCAATCCGTATCAGGTCCTCTAATGGATGAGAACGGATTGGGAATTATGAAAAATTTAGATCTAACTATTGGAAACAGGGTTGTTCAAGGAAATGACGCTTGGCACAAAAAAATAAGCGATCAAAAATATCAAGGCGCCATTAAAGTGGATTTGCCGCAGTATAGACCTGCAACATCAAATGTTTCACTAAATACAGATTCCATTCTTAATCAAAAGGGACAATGGACAATTAACTTTCAAATACAAAAATGAAAACCCTGGGCTTAGCCTAGGTTTTTTCATTTTCCCCCAAAAAAGACCCCCAACCAATCTGGTTGAGAGCCTCTTGAAGGTTCGTATAATTAACGTTTTGAGAAATATACTTATGAATTTTAAGTATATCAAATCTATTGTAATCCATTCTATCAACATTCTACGTATATAAAAAGGGATTAAAATATATGAAAAAGGATTGAAGATGATACTTCTTGAACCAATT
>NZ_JBYSWK010000015.1:15436-80629 GCF_058781025.1 Heyndrickxia sp. FW510-T9
TGAACCAAAACGATAGATGTTAGTTGAATACATTTTGCTAATAAAAGTTTATCCTACAATCACATACTAATTGTGTTCGTTAGTTTGATATTTAATATACCTTAGTTTTAGTTCCAATCTCTTTTTAACAAAGAAAAGGAATAATGGTCATAATATTTGCCCCTAAATAAATGCTTATCTCTATATACTCCTTCATTTACAAATCCAAGTTTCTCCAATAACTTCATAGAGTTCACATTGTCTAAAGCAACATAAGCGTTAATTCTATTCAATTTCATATGATTAAACCCACTTTCTATTGCACTAGCTAAAGCCTCTTTCATATATCCTTGTCCCCAATATTCGTGCCATAAATCATAGCCTATTTCTGCAATATTGTTCATTCTGTCCCAATAATCATATCCACAGGTTCCAATTGGTTCTTGGTTAGCACCTTTTTTGACTAATACCCAACGATTGTGTCCCTTTTCTTCTGGATCTTTATTTCATTCAACAAACTCTATTGCATCATTTCTACTTATAAATAATTCTTCATCATATAAAAATTCACAAACTCTTTCATCACTAAAAAGCCTATAAATAAAATCAATATCTTCATTATTTACATTTCGCAATAACAACCTATCTGTTTCTAAATTCGGAAATTTTTTATGTTCAATCATTTTGACGACCCCTAATCATTTATTCTGGCATATATTTCATAACAGTAGCATCAGATGTCTATTCATGGACATTTTGCCAATCATCATATGTAAATTTACGAATTATTAATCTATCTGTTGTTATATCCATATTACTTCCTCCATTAAGGATCACAAGTCGTGATTCTAAAGATTAAGAAATGAATGATTGTGTTCAATTCTCATTCTAAAATGGTTCATTATTCTTATCTGTTCTTCAGTTAACTTTTCTTTATTCCAGTACATATGCATTAAGCTATATTCAAATACTTCTTTTAACTTTATAAATAGGGGAAGTTTATCTAACATTTCCTTGGAAAGGTCATTTTCCTCTTGGTATCCTTCAATGATTGCTTTTGTAATACCCCTTCCATATTCAACTATGTTCCCACTTCCGACAAATGAATACTCTATCGCACTATATATTGGAACTGCTAAATCAAAGATATAAAAATTTTTCTCACAATCTTGAAAATCAACCATTGACAGTATTAAATCATGATCTACCAATATATTCTCTAACCATAAGTCACCATGTAATAATCCATAATTAGAATGATCTTTTGGCATGTTTTTAATTATTGTTAAAACCTCTTGTGCAACATCTCTAATCGTAATCTCTTCCTCAGGAATGTATTTCAGGAAAGCATATTCCTCATTTTGATGCCAATCGTTGATATATCTAATCGGATGTATCTCCTCAAATTTCTTAGAGAGACGATGCAATCTACCTATTTGCCTACCTAACTCTTTTAAAACATTGGCATTCCATTGATTTCGTGGTAAGTGTTTACCAGGAGCAGATTCATAAAGAACTGTTAACACTTCCTTGTTACTAAGAATTATCCTTTCTACTTCTTTACCATTCAATGAAACTATTGCAGGCGATACACCTAATCCTTCTTTACTAGCTATCAACATAATATTCCCAAAATATTAGTTTCAAAAAATTACAATGCAATTATTGATGATCACCTTGCTAAACTAACTCCCCCGTTAGGTGTGAATGCTACTATGAATACAAGGGAGAAGTCTGTCTTCAGGATGGTAAACTAGAAATAAAGGTAGCATTGTGCCCCCTCACTAGAGCCTATTTAGAAATGGTGATTAACGATCTTACCGGTATCAAAAACCCGCCAAAAGGGGAAGAAAAACAATAGTTTAAGCCAATCCAAGAAACAGTGCGTCAGCTTTGTTTGTTTAGTGTGTCACGAAAAGGAAGAAATAATTTTAAGTCTTGTAAGGGACTTTGATTTAATGGATGATGGAGATCCAACTACTCAATCAATGTTTTCACGCGAAAAATGTAGTGGTCTAATGTATCGAGAATATTATGAGGGAATACATGAAATAAAGTACAGACTTTCGGATAATCTCTTACCCCAAAAATGGCCGGGCGGTTTTTGCCTGGTTTTCTTAAATATAAGAAAGTATAAGTTTTACTCTATACCGAACTTATATTTCTTGGAACGAAACGCGCCGTGCCGCCAAAGGACGGGGATAGCCGTTTCGCCTTACGTTCAAAAAAGAACCTCATCGTGATGTTTGTGTTCAACGCCTTGCAAATATTTGTAGGGTACATTTTCCTTTAATGATGATATTATTTAGATAATTAACTTATTTATTGCGATTTTGTAGATTGGGGTTAGGTTCATAATGAGGGGTATTCTCCGATTCGGTTCTCGTACTATTTTGCTTCATATAGCTGCTGCCGTTGTTGTTGGTTTGGTTGCAAGCTATGCCGTCATCTCCGCACCGGACTCCCAAAAGTTCCAAAGTGAAAAAGGCATTCTGGATTTAACGCAAGTTCATGTCAGTGAGAATCCGATAAAGTTAAAAGGGGAGTGGGAGTTCTACTGGCAAGAGCTGCTGTCACCCGAGGACATACAGATTCGTTCTACAAGGGACGGAAATCATGACCGCTGGATCAGCATCCCGGGCTCCTGGCTAGGCTATCAGTTAGATGGTCAGCAGCTGAACGGTACAGGCTTTGCGACCTTTCGGTTGGTCATCCAACTTAGTGAGCAGGATAGGAATAAGCGGCTTGCTCTGCGGCTGCCTACCATCTTTCATGCGTATAAATTATGGGTTAATGGAGAGTTGCTGGCAGAAGTTGGTGTAGTTGGTCAGGACAAGAGTAGCGTGACCCCGCAGCTGGCAACGAAGCTGGTATTCTTCCAGCCCAAGAATGACAGGGTGGAGCTGGTTATGCAAGTAGCCAACTTTCATCATAAGCGAGGCGGCATCACCAAGTATATAGAGTTGGGCGGCAGTGATGTGTTAACGGTCAGGACAAATCTTAGAATCGCCTCTGAAATGTTCATCACTACAAGCCTGCTGGTGATTGGCGTGTATCACCTGCTGTTGTTCATACTGCGGCGCAAAGACAAGGCTACATTGTATTTTGGTCTGTTCACAGCGTTGTTTGGTATCCGATCATTGCTGGTCGGCGAGCACTTGATCACACAATTGTGGCCAGCTATTCCATGGGAATTGCAGTTCAAGATCGAGTACCTGATTCTTTGCAGCAGTGCTTATATCATCACGATGTACTCTGATTGCATCTTTCCAAATTATGTTTCTCGTTGGTTTCTTCTTGGCACTCGGATCGTAACTAGCGCATTATGTATCGTTATTGTGGTGACCCCCGCAATAATATATACAAAAATGTTACTATTGATCGGTGTGATTATTGTTCTGCATATGGTTTATCTGATGGTTGGGCTGGTCCGAGCGGCTTTGCGGCGTATGGAGGGAGCGCTGATCTTCCTGCTGGTGTCGGTAGTTACGTTGGTTACTGTCATCAACGATTTTTTATATTACAACGAATGGTCTCCGATCGGAAATACATCTCCGCTTGGTCTGTTGGTATTTACGATTGCACAGATGATTTTACTTTCTACGAGATTTACGAGGGCGGCATCGAACGAGGAGAGGATTGCGCGTGAGCTGCAGGACGCTAACAACAAGCTTACCGAAATGAATATGAATTTGGAACGGACCGTGAAGGAACGTACACAGGACTTATCCGCAGCTCATGATGATCTTCGCATTTCGTATGACCGGTTGCTTCACTCCGAGCAAGGGAGAAAGAAGCTCCTTGCCTATATTACGCATGATCTGCGTATGCCGCTGTCCAGCATGCTTGGTTATGTAGAAGCTGTGCAGGACAGGGTCAAGCCGGAACGTAATAAACAGTACCTGAAGTATATCCGGGATAACACGATAAGGATTAACCGCATGATCGAGGAGTTGTCCTTCTTGTCGCATTTGGAGACGGGACAAGTTTCGTTCCGAATGGAACCGGTTCATGTGATTCACTTCTTGCGTGGTTTTTTTGAACAATATGAGCTGGTTGTGCGTGACGCAGGGTTGGATTTCACCCTGGATATCGGAGATGCGGAAGATCAACGATCCAACTTGCTTGTTGTCGAGATGGATCCGCAAAGATTAGACCAAGCTTTATTTAATCTAGTGTCGAACGCGATGAAGTTCACCCCTAGAGGGCGGCTGGTGCGTATTGCGCTGGCTATGGACGAGGTGAATCATACCCGCTATGCGAAAATTAGCGTACAAGATTCTGGCACGGGTATTCCTCCAGATCAGCTCGAGCAAATCTTCGTTCGCAATTACAAATATGATCGACCGGGCGTGGAGAAGGGAGTACAAGGCAGCGGGCTCGGGCTGGCGATTTGCAGGGAAATCGTACAAGCGCATGGAGGGACGGTTTGGGCGGAGAGCGACGGCAAGACAGGATCGATATTCTATGTATCGCTTCCTTGTATTGTAAATGAAGGAGGGTGACGGTGTGGTGGACACTCACAAAATAATGATCGTCGATGATGATCCACATATCTGCGAGATGGTTCAGGTGTATTGCGAGAGGGAGGGTTTCATATCCTCCTACAGTTATAGCGGGACAGAAGCCATGAAGCTGCTTGAGTCTTTCAAGCCGGATTTGATTGTACTGGATGTACTGCTGGCTAATGAAAACGGCATTGATTGGTGCATGAACGCACGTAGCTACACGAATGCGCCGATCGTGTTTCTGAGTAGCCGTAAGGAAGACGAGGTGAAAATTAGCGCATTATCCTATGGCGGCGACGATTATGTGACCAAGCCGTTCAGTCCTGGAGTACTCATGGCCAAGATCAAGGCTCATCTTCGCAGAGTGTCGACGGGCAGAAAGGAACAACTGCTGGAGTTACCGGGTATGATGCTGGATTTCTACGCACAGTCCGTCAACATGGGTAGTGAAACTATCTTTTTATCGAAAAAAGAGTTCAGCCTACTGTCCTATATGGCACAAAACGTTAATCGTGTCGTCAGTGTTGATACGTTGTTTCAGCTCATCTGGGGAATGGAGAGTCTGGAGGATACGAGAACGGTCGCTGTACACATCAGTAATTTACGCAAAAAAATCGAGGCTGACCCTGCCAATCCTGAGAGAATCATTACGATTCGGGGGGCAGGATATATGCTGGTTGCCAGAAATGCGTTGCAAACGCGAACATAGCGTTAAAGTTGGTAGTGTGACAACGACTGCCGCTAACTTACTACTTCGAGAAGGGTTACTTATCTAGCGAAACCGATGTCACAAGTCTGCTACATTGTCCCCAAAAGTGGTCGCATGAGAAAGAGGATCCCAGACTTCATGCAAAACAACCTCCAATTCCACCTATGATAAAGTGGAGATGGAGGTTGTTTTTGCAAAAGAAATTAGTGATAAATGGAAACTGAAAACGATAAATGCGCCTTTGTGAAAACCCCCTCGTAATTTTGGGAGTTAACGGAGCAACTGCAGCACGCCTTGTGGCTGTTGGTTCGCTTGCGCCAGCATCGCTTGCGCAGCTTGGGAAAGAATTGAGTTCTTCGTTTGTTCCATCATTTCTTTCGCCATGTCTACGTCACGGATACGAGACTCAGCAGCTGTTAAGTTTTCAGAAGATGTTCCTAAGTTGTTGATTGTGTGTTCCAGACGGTTTTGGAATGCACCAAGGCTAGAACGCTGTGCAGATACTGATTTGATAGCATTGTCAAGTACAGTAATTGCATTTGCAGCGTTATCAAATGTAGTAACATCTAAGGCAGATTCTACATCTGTACTATTTGTTCCGTCTGTAACATTTTTATCAGCAGAGAAACCTGTACCCGTCCCCACGATACCTAGGGCTGATGCTCTCATATCATTAATAGCTACTGACATGGATTGATTTTCATTAGCACCAATTTGGAAACTTAATGATTTATCAACAGTAGTTGTCGTATCTGCTGTTTTACTTGTTTCAACAGCTACTTTCTCAGTTTCAAATTTGAAAATACCGGAGAAGTCAGTAGCATTCTGTGCATCTAAATCGAATGAAACACCATTTGACTCATAACTAATTGATGAGGTCCCATCCCAAGAAAGTGTAGATTTTGAAACAGAAACACCTTTATCATCCTGAAGGTCTACAATAAGGTCAGTGCCGTCCCATGCGATTTTAGTTTGTGCAACATTAGCAAGTAATTCAGGAGAATCACCATCGACTTTAAAGTTAGTTAATTGAGCCCCTTGTCCAGCTAGAGTAGTAGAAGCATCCACTCCATCAGCGATTGCTGAAGAAGACTCCCCTGTTGTTTCAGTACCCGGTGTACCAGTAACGGTTACTGTAATACCTATGAAGCTGCCACCTTGTGCTTTAAAAGCCGCTTCAATTGCATCCTTAATATCTGAATTGCTAGAAAAACCTCCATTAGTATCTGTATCGTCAAAGTCCCCATCGATAATGATTTTTTTATTAGTTGTATCAATAGTTGCACTTGCAGTAGTGTCATCCGCTATTATTCCAAACTCAATTGTATAGCCATTTAAAGTTGCCCCTGCACCTGTAAAATCAAAAGATAGTGCACCAGCAGTTACTTGTCCTGGTGCCGTTTCAGGAACAGGTGTTGCTCCTGGAGCAGTATTAGTTGTAAAATCTTGTATAGTAGTTGCTGTTTGAACACCCCCGGTTACGTCAGCCCCAACTATATTTAAATTTATGTCAACTTTCTCATTTTCTGCCCAGTTTTTAACCTCTTCGCCTGTAAATGAAAATTTGATTCCATGATTATCAAAAGTATATGTGTCCGTTTCTAGGTCGTGTGCAAGAGCTTCTGCCTTAATTTCAAGCGTGTTTGCTCCGCCATCTACACCTTTAAAATCTAATTTAAATCCGTCTGCATCTCTTGTAATAGATAATTTATTCGTTTGTGTTATGTCTAAGTCTGACCAATCAAACCCGTTTGCAGCTGTACCAGAAAATCCAACATCAAAATTCACTTTGGAGTCATCGCTTGACCAAGTAGCTGGTTGCAGTCCAACGGTAACTGTTTGGGATTTTGCCTTTACTACATCCACAGATATTGTTTTACCTGGAGTAGTAGTAGAAGTAATCGCTCTTTCTCCGTTGAGAAGCTTCATTGTATTGAACTCAGTAGTGTTACCTATTCGGTTGATTTCAGAAGTTAATTGATTGATTTCTGTTTGGATTTCTTTACGGTCATCTGTTGTATTTGTATCGTTTGACGCTTGAACAGCTAGTTCACGCATACGTTGAAGAATTGAATGTGTTTCGTTTAATGCACCTTCAGCTGTTTGAAGCAAACTAACACCATCTTGTGCATTTTTAGCCGCCATATCCAATCCTCGAATTTGTCCACGCATTTTTTCTGAGATTGCTAGCCCTGCTGCATCATCCCCAGCACGGTTGATACGAAGACCTGAAGCTAGTTTCTCCATTGATTTAGATTGTGCATTTGTAGCACTACTTAATTGGCGGTGCGTGTTTAGTGCCGCAATGTTGTGGTTAATTATCATTTCTCATTACCTCCATGTGGTGTGTTTTAGGATGCCTATCCATTTGCACCCTTTGAATCGCATAGCCTGTACTCACAAGTCATTGATGGATTGCGCGCTAATCCAAAACAAGGAACTGTAAGTCAAACTGTTATCTTCCTTGATTTCACCACTCGTCCTTAAGTGGCAGTGGTCTCGACCTTTTTTGCTAAGGCTATATTGTTTTCTTCCCATAACTCTCCACGAACAATAGAAATATGCCTCGGTGCTTCAATCGCCAAGCGTAAATGACCGTCATCGCTTTTAATGACCTTTACCATAATGTTGTTGTCGATCAGCACATATTCTCCTGGTTTTCTACCTAACACGAGCATTGGCTCATCCCCTTATCCCGCTTATTAAATTGACATAAAAAAATGAGCAAACAGGTCGCTGCCCTTCTTCCTCCTGAAGAATGACGGCGACTTATTTGCTCATCCTAAGTCTCGTAATTATTAAATAAATTATTTAATTGTGAAAAAACTACATTTAAACAGCAAAAAGACGAATAAATAGGCATATGTTTCAAATGTTCCTCCTTGAAACTACATGCGTATTTACTCGTCCATGAGTAATCTGATATGCGATTAATTTATATATCGGCAATTTTCTTGAAATGTTTAATCTTTTTGTGAAAAAATCTTTTTGGAAGTTGAGAGAATTTCATAATAAAAGGCCTTACTGGGTTTGAGTTTTTAACGAGTGAAAAAAGGAGTACCTCCCCAAAACTCGAAGTGTTAAGTACCTTTACTACATACCAGAGAAAAAAAAGGAATGACTGCAGATGTAGAGTATTCAACAAGAAAGTCTGTTTTCCTTGGAGAATTTATTAGAAATGTCGCCAAAGGACGGCATAGCCGTTTCGCCTTGCATGATCAGGTGTAGAGAGCAGCTTATGGTCTTAGGCCGTATGTGGAAAAGAAGCCAGTCCATTTGAAAATCGGCCGAGTGATTCTTCGTTTTTACCAATCAGATACTACCAACGATCATCTGTTTGAGTTCGTGGAAGTATTTCTGCGTTTCTTTTGATCAAGCAGAAGCGGTTCTTGAGCAGTTGCTGATGCACGTAAACAATTTGGTGGATCTAGCCAGAATCTATGTCATCTAGATAACGATGTACGCTTTCAAAAAAGAGAGGAAAAAGCGAGGGAAATTGCTTTAATGGTAATGGCCGAGGTTGGGTTGAATATTCCGCCCAAAGCCTCGCATCTATCTATTATGGCTTGGCCTATACGCAATTATCACTTGCAGGGAAAATGAACCACCTGAATGACTTGCCGATGAGCTGGGATCTGTTGCATAAAGCATTAGCGGATATTGTCATGGCTTTATCGTTGATTTAATTTAAGGTCAATAGGGAATTGCCAGTGATTATGTTTGCCAAATATGTTCGAATGTCTTTAAAGCAAGGCCACTCCGAAGCGTTTTCCATTGCGCAGGTTCTTATGCCATTGCTGGCTACCGAATTTAAAAGTTATAGAGCTGTTTTACGTTTTACTGAGGTTGCTCTTAACTATTTTTGCATCCGATCCATATATCCAACGGAGACGATTCAAGTCGATTTTGTGCTTGCCCATCCGTTATCCGGATAACCGGGACTGCGTTTTGTACCTGGAGTGCTTATAATTCAGACCGTATGGAAGTATTGGAAATGACATTCTCGCGAATAGTCTATTTGAAGCTCTGGCAATTACAAAGATAATGCTGACGGAGAAGCTAAGACTACTGAAGTAAAAATAATGGCTTCTTTGGTCGAATCGCTTACGAATCGAGAAATGGATATCCTTCGTCTCAAGGCGGAGAGTTTCTCGAATAATTGGAATCCAAGGAAGGACTGCTGAAATTCACACCTTCAACATCTATGGAAAGCTGCAAGTAAATAGAAAGGTATAGGCAATCTCCAAAGTAAGGGAACTGCAGCTATTGGACTAGTTCAAAGCTGCCGAAACGAAAGCTTGCATTAAAAATCGAGATACTTGTGTTTATTCTTGATTAAGTAATTCTCCGCGAACGATAGAGATATCTTTTGGCGCTTCAATAGCCAAGCGTAAGTGCCCCTCTTCACTTTTAACTACCTTTATGATAATTTTTTCGTTGATCACTATGTATTGTCCGGGTTTTCTTCCAACGACCAGCATCATACTCACTCCTTTACCGTGAAGAATCTTTATGTGATTTGAACATTTTTTACGAGAATTATCATAATTCGTTCAATTTTCAATGTCATTCAACCTAAACTATCGGTTCACCAAAGGCATGAATTATGCTCTTGTAATCGCGCCATCCAGCTTAAATGAGCCCTCCCCATAACCCTTAATAAGCCCTTTGCCAATCCAAACCTCCAGCTGTTTCTCCTCCCAATGCCCATGGCGCCTGACTTTGTACCCTCGCTTGCTGCGTAGGATGCAGGGGGGCATGCTCAGTAGCAACGCTAAAAACAAACTTACCATTCGCCTTTTCATGGAGCTTTCGGACTGAAGTATGATAATTTATATCGATTTTCCTCCTTGTATTTTATCATGGTAGATTAGCCCATTAAAGAAACTTAAAGAAAACTTTAAGTTCGCGCTCGAGATAAAGTATGCCAAAGAAACAGATTACAAAGATAATCGGCTGTAAGCGATGCGATATTAGTCAAAAACGAAAAAACTCTAGAAGAGTTATTTATCTTGATGAAAAGACATCTGAAGTTCTTTTGAAATTAAAGGAATTGAATAAAAAGTTAAGAAACAATACTAGGAATCCTGAAATTGAACACTATTTATTTCCGAAAATTACCGACTTAAAACCAATGCGATTAGCTTATCCAAAACCCATTTAACCAAAACGTCTGACCAGTATTTAAGTAACTTACTAACAGAATATATATAAGATGTAAATAGGGAGCCTTATAAAACAAGACAGTGAATTTCTTTCAAAAAATAATTCCAGTCACTATCTATTTTTTGTACTTTTTTTCAATAAAAAAACCTGCTTGGAATTAACTTCCAAACAGGATCAAACCCAGTAGTATCAAGTGGTTTAACGTTTTGAGAAATATACTTATGAATTTTAAGTATATCAAATCTATTGTAATCCTTTCATATCAACATTCTACGTATTTAAAAAGGATTGAAGATGATACTTCTTGAACCAATTTGAACCAAAACGATAGATGTTAGTTGAATACATTTTGCTAATAAAAGTTTATCCTACAATCACATACTAATTGTGTTGGTTAGTTTGATATTTAATATACCTTAGTTTTGGTTCCAATCTCTTTTTAACAAAGAAAAGGAATAATAGTCATAATATTTGCCCCTAAAGCTCTGGCATTAGAAATGGAATTAGCGAAAGGAGAAGGTAAAGAACTCGCCCACAGAACAACAACCTCTGCGGACTTCTTCGAGAATTGGATTTATCTTGTAAAGGTAAACGATATTAAAGAAACGACATTTCAAAACTACGTTCGTACTTTAGGGGTTATTAGAAACCTATTTCGGGATATCCGATTAAAAGATTTAATGATATTGTCGTTTAAAAGAAAATTGATGAATATGCTCCTGGCTTTATTGCAAATGATTTTGCTCGTTTAGTGAAAACACGTGGAGAGAACCCGTCAAAGCGAAACAAGGCTTTATCTATCTATCAACTAAGAAGTATATGAGCTTATTCGTAAAATCTCTGTTAGAGAGAATGGTTATATTTTTAGCTTTGGAGGTTTTAAGCAATCCAAATTATTATCTGGAATTTATGCCAGAAAAAAACCCCCAGCCAAAATGACTGAGAGTCTTTGAAACGCCCATAATTAACGTTTTGAGAACTGAGGAGCGCGACGTGCACCTTTAAGACCGTATTTTTTACGTTCTTTCATACGTGGGTCACGTGTTAATAAACCAGCTGGTTTTAATGTTGCACGGTAAGCTGGATCTGCTTGTAATAAAGCACGTGCAATACCATGACGGATTGCACCAGCTTGACCAGTAAATCCACCGCCGTTAACATTTACTAATACATCATAGCTGCCTAGTGTTTCAGTAGCAACTAGAGGTTGTTTGATTACTTCGATTAAAGCTGCAAATGGAATATAGTTTTCTACATCACGACCGTTAATAACGATGCTGCCGTTACCTGGAACTAGGCGAACACGAGCAACAGAGCTTTTACGACGTCCTGTACCAATATATTGAACTTGTGCCAAAATAATACCCTCCCTTATAAATTATCCGCGAAGTTCGTACACTTCTGGTTTTTGTGCTTGATGTGGATGTTCTGCACCAGCATAAACATTTAGCTTTTTAATCATTTGGCGTCCTAGAGATCCTTTTGGAAGCATGCCTTTAATAGCAAGCTCAAGCATTTTCTCAGGATAGTTTGTACGCATTTCGTTTGCTGTACGAGTTTTTAAACCGCCTGCAAATTGTGTATGACGGTAATAAATTTTATCAGATAGTTTTTTACCTGTTAATTCAATTTGAGATGCATTGATGATAATAACATGATCACCAGTGTCAACATGTGGTGTGAAAGTTGGTTTATGTTTACCGCGTAAAATAGATGCTACTTCACTAGCTAGGCGACCTAAAGTCTTGCCAGCAGCGTCTACAACATACCATTTACGTTCAACTGTATTTGCATTAGCCATATACGTAGTACGCATTCGTTTACCCTCCTAAAAAATCAAAAATTTCATTAAATGTATTTATTTCATCACAATAAGTTTCCGGGGCTTATCGTGGGATTAAAAACAATACCATAGGTTATAATATCTTTTTCTGACAACAATGTCAAGAAAATGTTACACCTGGTTTAGTTGTGTTAGATAGAAACTTTAAAAACAGTCTCTTATTCGATAAAAATACTTAGTTGTTGGTCAACACCTAATTAAAAAAGCCTTAATGACGCAGGAATAACAACGCAGTGAAAATAGGTTGGCCAACAACATCTACATACGAAGTATTAGAGTGAAATCATAAAAAACTAGACTCATCATAAAACACTTTCCACAAGTACAATCCTTCCGGTCCCGCCGTTTTCCCAGCAAGTTTTCGGTTTTGCTGTTCTATAATCATCGGAATCTGCTCAGGCTTCTTTCTACCTCTTCCGACCTCTAATAAAGTCCCCATAATAATTCGTACCATATTATATAAAAATCCATTGCCTACAAACTTAAAAATCAATTCATCCTTTTCCTGAGTAAAACTAATTTCGTGTAATGTCCTTATTCTGCTCGAGACCTTCGTTTTGGCGGAGCAAAAACTCGTAAAATCATGAGTCCCTAAGAAGTAGCCCATTGCTTCTTCAATAGCATTCAAATCTAATTTATATGGATAATGATGAGAATAAAAGCGTTTAAATGGATCTCTTTCACTACTTGTGTACACCCGATAGTGATATTCCTTTCCTACTGCAATATGCCTAGCATGAAAGTCATCCTCTACCAGCTCAGCACTTTTCACTAAAATATCATCCGGCAATGTCGTATTAAGAACTGTTGGCCATTTGTCTACTGGAACATCTAGAGGGGAATCAAAATGGATTACTTGACCATGTGCATGGACACCTGCATCCGTCCTCCCTGATCCTTCCACTACAATATGCTGCTGTTTATGAATCCGGCGCAAGGCTTTTTCAAGCTCACCTTGAACCGTTCGATCTTTTGGCTGAATTTGATATCCACAGAAGCCCGATCCATCATATGAAATAATACATTTATATCGTGACATGTTAAACCTCATTATGCTCTTAGAATTGTCAAAAGTGCTGTGACGATGATTAAAACAATAAGACTTGCCGTATCAGAAAATGACCATAATAATAATCGATATTTTGTCCTGCCTTCGCCGCCTCGATATCCTCTTGCTTCCATTGCGGTTGCAAGCTCTTCAGCACGCTTAAAAGAACTCACAAAAAGAGGAATCAATAAAGGAACGATTGCTTTAATGCGATCCTTTATTGGACCACTTGTAAAGTCTACACCTCTTGCCATTTGTGCTTTCATAATTTTATCCGTCTCATCCATCAGCGTAGGAATAAACCGCAAAGAAATGGACATCATTAATGCAAGTTCGTGAACAGGGAACCTCACCTTTTTTAAAGGATTTAACAATGTCTCTAATCCGTCTGTTAACGATATTGGCGAAGTAGTTAAGGTTAATAAGGAAGTTACAAATATTAGAATCATGAATCTCAATGAAATAAAAACCCCTTGCCTTAACCCTTCTTCATAAATTTTAATAAAGCCAAAATGAAAGATAAGGTGACCTTCCTTTGTAAAAAATAAATGAAGTACCAATGTAAATAGGACAAGCCAAAGTACGGGCTTTAAACCATTAATAAAAAATCGAAATGGAATCTTCGACACAAAAACAAGTACAATGGTAAATACAGCTAAAAAAGCATACGTAATAATATTGTTAGCCAAAAAAACAATACAAATAAATGCGAAAACAAATATAAGCTTTGAGCGTGGATCTAGATGATGAACGACAGAATCAGTCGGAACATATCGCCCGAATATCATTTTCTCCATCATGATCGCACACCTCGCATTTCAACATTCTTTATGGCATCCGTTAATTCTTCAATGGTAAGACATGTTTTTTCTAATTTTAGTTGGAACTTTTCCTCATATAAATATTGAAAACGAACAACATCCGGAACGTTAAGTCCTAGAGACATTAATTCTTTCGGGGCAGAAAATATATCTCGAGGTGCTCCTGTTTGTTTCAATTCACCATGCTGCAAAATAGCAATTTCATCAGCATACTTTGCGGCATCCTCCATACTGTGTGTAACAAGTATAGTGGAAAGCCCTTTTTCCTTATGCAAACGATAAAACATGTCCATAATCTCCCTGCGGCCGCGTGGATCCAGTCCGGCAGTAGGCTCATCCAAAACAAGAACTTCTGGTTCCATTGCTAATACTCCTGCAATTGCAACCCTTCTCATTTGACCGCCAGATAAATCAAACGGCGACTTTTCTAATACTTCTTCAGGGAGCCCTACCTGTGAAATTAATTCTTTCGCTCGCTTACTAGCATCTTCCTTTGACACACCAAAATTCATTGGTCCAAAACAAATGTCCTTTTCCACGGTCTCTTCGAAAAGCTGATGCTCTGGAAACTGAAAAACGATTCCAACCTTTTGGCGAATCGGACGCAATTGTTTTTCCTTTTTACCTGAGATAACCGTACGGTCACCAATCGTAATCTTTCCATTTGTAGGTTGCAATAACGCATTTAAATGCTGAAGTAAGGTAGACTTACCCGAACCAGTATGGCCGATGATAGCCAGAAACATCCCTTTAGGTATATGAAGATTTATATCATGAAGTGCTAGCCTCTCAAATGGAGTACCAGCTTGGTATCTATATTCTACTTGTTCAAGTGTAATGTCCATAATGCATCCACCAATTCTTCTTCTGTTAGATAATAAGTTGTCAAAGGATAGCCGTTTTCCTTTAATGATTTAGCCATTTTAATTGAAAAAGGAATATCCAATCCGAGCTTAACTAATTCTTCATCCATCTCAAATATGTCACTTGGGATTCCTTCCTTATATACCTTACCGCCATTCATGATAATAATACGGTCAGCTCTAGCAGCCTCTTCTAAATCATGTGTAATCGATATAACGGTCAATCCTATTTTTTTCTTTAATTCACGGATTGTATTTAATACTTCTAATCGTCCTTTAGGATCTAACATTGAAGTAGCCTCATCCAAAATAATTACCTTTGGCTGTAATGCAATGATTCCTGCAATAGCTACTCTTTGCTTTTGTCCTCCGGATAAATGGTGCGGCTCTTGATTCAGAAAGGCAGACATATTAACTTTTTCTAAAGCGTCATGGACTCTTTCCACCATTATTTCTTGCGGTATCCCATTATTTTCTAAACCAAAAGCCACATCATCTTGGACTGTTGTCCCAACAAATTGATTATCTGGATTTTGGAAGACCATTCCGATCCGTTTCCTTACGTCCCACACTGTCTCTTCTGCTAAAGAAATACCCTCTACTGTTACTTCTCCTTTTTCCTGGAAGTGAAGTCCGTTTATGAGTCTAGCCAATGTTGATTTCCCCGAACCATTATGCCCAACAATAGCAAGCCATTCTCCTTCTATCACTTGTAAAGTAATATCTTCAAGTGCATAATGCTCTTGGCCTTCATATTTAAAAAATATATTATTTATAGAGATTACGGGTTCTGTCATCTTCTTCCTCCTCGGGTCTAAGCTAGTCTATTCTAATATTTACTTTCTTTCTCTGCTCTTCTATAAAAAGGAGAATTCACATAATAAATAAAAAAGCCCGCACCCCTCTCCAAGGTTGTGCGCGCCCTTTTAATCATAAACATCAATAAGAGATGGGAGAGGGATACAAGGAGCTAGACGGGACACCTAATAAAAAGGGCGGTGCCCATCATAACACTCTAATAGCTTTAAAATTATACAAAAAGGGCATTGAAGCAGTTATGAATAACTGTCCTGCCCTTAATGTAAACGAATATTAAACTAATTCGATAATTACTACAGGTGCACCGTCACCACGACGAGGTCCAAGTTTCATGATACGAGTGTATCCACCTTGGCGTTCTTGGTAACGAGTTGCGATGTCACCGAAAAGCTTTTGTACAGCATCTTCGTTTGTTTCAGCATTCGCTACTTCGTGACGAATATATGCAGCTGCTTGACGACGTGCGTGTAAATCACCACGTTTACCAAGAGTAATCATCTTTTCAACAACTGAACGTAATTCTTTCGCACGAGCTTCAGTTGTTTCGATGCGTTCGTTGATGATTAAGTCAGTTGCTAAATCGCGAAGTAATGCTTTACGTTGGGCACTTGTACGACCTAACTTTCTGTAAGGCATGAAGTTTCCCTCCCTTGTTGAATTTTACTTTTTGATCAATCGTCTTTTCTTAAGCCTAAACCAAGCTCTTCTAGCTTAGCTTTTACTTCTTCTAAAGACTTACGACCTAGATTTCGTACCTTCATCATATCCTCTTCAGTCTTATTAGCTAATTCCTGAACAGTATTGATACCAGCACGTTTTAAGCAATTATAAGAACGAACGGAAAGATCTAATTCTTCAATGGTCATTTCAAGAACCTTTTCTTTCTGATCCTCTTCTTTTTCAACCATGATTTCAGCATTTTGAGCTTCATCCGTTAATCCGACAAAAATATTTAAATGTTCATTTAATATTTTTGCACCAAGAGAAATAGCTTCTTTTGGTCCAATGCTACCATCAGTCCAAACATCGAGTGAGAGCTTGTCATAGTTGGACATTTGTCCGACACGTGTATTCTCCACTTGGTAATTAACACGTTGTACCGGAGTATAGATAGAGTCAATAGGAATAACACCAATTGGAAGATCTTCACGTTTGTTAAGATCAGCTGGTGTATAGCCACGACCTCTCGTTGCAGACATACGCATACGGAAATGAGCATTCTTCCCTAATGTAGCAATATATAAATCTGGATTTAAGATTTCTACATCACTATCATGTGTAATATCTGCAGCCGTTACGACTCCTTCTCCCTGTACATCAATTTCAAGCGTCTTCTCTTCGTCAGAGTAAATTTTCAAAGCTAGTTTTTTAAGATTTAGGATAATAGATGTAACATCTTCTACGACGCCTTCAATTGTTGAGAACTCATGCATTACCCCATCTATTTGAATAGACGTGACAGCGGCACCTGGGAGTGAGGATAATAGGATACGACGTAAGGAGTTACCCAAAGTTGTACCATATCCACGCTCAAGCGGTTCTACGACGAACTTTCCAAAAGACGTATCATCGTTGACCTCAACCGTTTCAATTTTTGGTTTTTCAATTTCAATCATTCAAATTTACCCTCCTTCAAAACGTCGAAACCCCGGTAAGAATCTAATTCTATAAATCCGAAATTCCCCATGTATACATTCCCGTTTGTGCACAACAACTGGATTAATCTTATCTGTTTCAAAAAACATATCATATCCCATTATTGACAGGGATACAAAATCTCATACAGAAAAATTAAACACGACGGCGTTTTGGTGGGCGACATCCATTATGTGGAACTGGAGTAACATCTTTAATAGCTGTTACTTCTAATCCTGCAGCTTGAAGTGCACGAATAGCAGCTTCACGACCAGCACCAGGACCTTTAACAGTTACTTCAAGAGTTTTCATACCATGCTCAATTGAAGCTTTAGCCGCAGTTTCTGCTGCCATTTGCGCTGCGAAAGGAGTAGATTTACGAGAACCTTTAAATCCAAGCGCACCTGCACTTGACCAAGCAAGAGCATTACCATGTGGATCTGTGATAGTTACGATTGTATTGTTAAATGTAGAACGAATGTGTGCAACACCTGATTCGATATTCTTTTTCACACGACGTTTACGAGTATTAGTTTTGCGTGCCATTCTATTAAGAAACCTCCTTTGCTAATTATTTCTTTTTACCTGCTACCGTTTTACGTGGACCTTTACGAGTACGAGCGTTGTTCTTCGTATTTTGACCGCGAACTGGTAAGCCACGACGATGGCGTAAACCACGGAAAGAACCAATTTCCATTAAACGTTTGATGTTTAAAGAAATTTCACGGCGAAGGTCACCTTCTACTTTTAATTTATCAATAATATCGCGAATTTTATTTAACTCTTCTTCTGTTAAATCACGAACGCGAGTATCTTCAGATACACCTGCTTCAGCTAGAACCTTTTGAGCAGTTGGTTTACCAATACCATAGACATAAGTTAATGAGATCACTACACGTTTATCACGTGGAATGTCAACACCTGCAATACGTGCCATTGAAAAAGCGCACCTCCTTCAAATTATCCTTGTTTTTGTTTATGTTTAGGGTTTTCACAAATAACCATAACTTTACCTCTTCTGCGTATGATCTTACATTTCTCGCAGATTGGCTTTACTGATGGTCTGACTTTCATTTGTCTTTACCTCCTTAACAGTACGGAGTGCATTCATATTATTTATAACGATACGTAATTCTTCCGCGTGTCAAATCATATGGAGAAAGCTCAACCGTAACCTTATCTCCAGGTAAAATACGAATAAAGTGCATTCTGATTTTACCGGAAACATGTGCTAAAACGGTATGGCCATTCTCTAATTCTACCTTAAACATTGCATTTGGCAAAGTTTCACTTACAGTACCTTCAACCTCGATAACATCGTCTTTCGCCACCGAACAAGTCTCCCTTCTATCTACCATTTGGGACCACATTTAATACCTCTTTTACAGTTAGTAATGAGGTATTAGGGTGTCTTCATGTAATTCTTGACCAATCCTATGATCGGCATACTTGCCACCACGGAAAAAGCCCTTTTGCTATGACAATTAATGAATCGCATGAGAGATGTTCGAAAGACGCTCACCAGGCTTTCATTCTTGTAAGCCATGATTAGTGATTTCTCAAGTCACCTCTAATAGCTTCCCGGTTTCTATGTCAATTGTACCTAAAGGATAGGTCAATAAAGAATCACCATGATAGCCATTATAAATAACATCGATAACGATGCTAGATGCCACCATCTTAAGAACGATCTTATAAAATGTAAAGAACAAATTGCTTTGTTCATTTAAGCACATATGCACCCACGCATTCCATTATAACGTTTATAAGAAGGAAATGCATCAAACCTATAAAGAAATTTTTCAGCAATTACATCCAATTACTGAATTATTTTGATAATCCTTCAAGCAACACTACAATATCAGCAAAAACTTTATCAATATCTTGCTGACCATTAATAGTTTGCAAATATCCTTTTTGCTCATAAAAATTAAGTAGAGGTTGAGTTTGTTTAATGTTAACCTCTAAACGGTTTTGAACAGTTTCTTCATTATCATCTGGTCTTTGATATAATTCACCGCCGCATCGGTCACAGACACCTGGACTTGTAGGAGGATTGAAAACGAGATGATAAGTGGCACCACAATTTTTACAAATTCGGCGGCCTGTTAAACGTTCCATTAAAATACCTTTATCTACTTGAATGTTTATGCAAAAGTCAATTTGCTTGTTTAAACCAGTAAGAATTGCTTCTAAGCTTTCAGCTTGTGGAACCGTTCTAGGAAATCCATCAAGTAGAAATCCATTTTCACAATCCTTTTTACTTAAACGTTCACGAACAATGCCGATTGTTACTTCATCAGGAACAAGTTCGCCTTTATCCATAAAAGACTTAGCCTTCAAGCCTAGTTCCGTGCCTTCTTTCATAGCTGCTCGGAACATGTCTCCAGTTGAAATATGAGGGATATCATACTTATCTACGATTCTTTCGGCCTGAGTTCCTTTACCGGCACCGGGAAGACCCATTAATACTAAGTTCACTAGTACTTCCCCCTTAAGACTTAGGTCCATGCTTTAGGAACAAGTGATTGTTCCTAAAACATAGTTTTACTTGATAAATCCTTTATAATGACGCTTCACAAGCTGTGATTCTAATTGCTTCATAGTATCAAGTGCAACACCGATCATAACAAGTAAACTTGTTCCACCGATTTGAACCGTTGTAGGTAATTCTGCAACAGCAGTAAATATTACCGGAAGGATTGCAACAGCTGCAAGGAATAAAGACCCTACAAAAGTTAAGCGATAAAGTACGCGAGTAAGATACTCTTGTGTACTTTTACCAGGACGAATTCCCGGAATATATCCACCTTGTTTTTTCAGGTTATCAGCCATTTGTTCAGGATTCACTTGTACAAATGCATAGAAATATGTGAAAGCGATAATTAACGCTACGTAGATTACAGCGCCTACTGGTTTTGTATAATCAAATACCCATTGAATCGTATCTGTTACATTGTTGGAACCAAAGAAGGATGCGACCGTTCTTGGTGCAACGATGAAAGATACTGCAAAGATTACAGGAATAACTCCTGCAGCATTTACTTTCAAAGGTAAATGTGTTGAATGTCCTCCAACAGGATTACGACCCGCAAGACGTTGTGCATATTGAATTGGAATTTTCCTTAATGCTTGTTGCACAAAAATAACTCCAACTACAATAGCAATAATAACTAAAATAATCAGTAATAAGATCACAATTTTTAAAAATAACTGTTGACCAGCATTTTTAAATTGTTGTTCGTAAATCTGACTAATCATAGTTGGTACCCTAGCAAGGATACCTGCAGCAATAAGGATCGATATTCCATTACCAACACCATGTGCTGTAATTTGTTCACCTAACCACATTAAAAATGCAGTACCGGCGGTTAAAACAACTGCAATAATTAAGTAGGTACCCCATCCTGGATTTAAAATCAATTGACCTTGAGTCATTGAATTAAATCCGTAGGACATACCAATACCTTCAATAAAAGCAAGAATAATTGTGAAGTAACGTGTAAATTGTGCTAATTTACGACGCCCTACTTCACCTTGTTTAGACCATTCCGTAAATTTCGGAATAACATCCATTTGTAATAACTGAATAATGATAGAAGCGGTGATATACGGCATAATCCCCATCGCAAAAAGTGAGAATTTATAAAGCGCTCCACCGCCAAATGTATTCAGGATACTGAAAAAACCACTTTGATCATTAGCTTCCAATGCTGCCGAATTTACAAACGGTACAGGAATAAATGCTCCGATTCGAAATACGATCAACATTAAAAGAGTGAATAATATTTTACGTCTAATATCACCAACACGCATAAAATTGGAGATTGTTGAGAACATTAAACCACCTCGGTAGTTCCACCAGCAGCTTCAATTGCTTCTTTAGCAGCAGAGGAGAATTTGTGAGCTTTTACAGACAGTTTTTTTTCAAGCTTACCATTTGCAAGAATTTTTACTCCAGATTTCTCTTTGCTTACAACTCCTGTTTCGATTAGAAGAGCCGGTGTAATTTCAGTACCGTCTTCAAAGCGATTTAAAGCATCAAGATTTACAATTGCATAATCTTTACGGTTGATATTAGTGAAACCGCGTTTTGGTAAACGACGGAATAAAGGTGTTTGACCACCCTCAAAACCAGGGCGTACTCCGCCACCTGAACGAGCGTTTTGACCTTTATGGCCTTTACCAGCAGTCTTCCCATTTCCGGAACCAATACCACGACCAACACGATTACGCTCTTTGCGTGATCCTTCAGCAGGTTGTAATTCATGAAGTTTCATTGTCGGCACCTCCTTGTATAATCAAAATTAGATTATTGTTCTTTCACTGTTACAAGATGAGCAACTTTAGTAATCATACCACGGATAGCGGCATTATCTTGTTGTTCAACTGTTTGATTTACTTTACGCAAACCAAGAGCCTTAACTGTATCACGTTGATCCTGAGGACGACCGATCAAGCTGCGAGTGAGGGTAATCGCTAATTTGTTTGCCATTATAATTCCCTCCTTATCCTAACAGTTCTTCTACTGATTTATTACGTAATTTTGCAACATCTTCCGCACGTTTCAATTGTTTAATACCCTCAATTGTCGCACGAATCATGTTAATAGGTGTATTTGAACCTAAAGATTTAGATGTGATATCCGCTACCCCACCTAATTCAAGTACCGCACGTACTGGACCACCAGCGATTACTCCAGTACCTGGAGAACCTGGTTTCATAAGAATATTACCAGCACCGAAGCGACCAATCACTTCATGCGGAATCGTTGTACCTACCATAGGTACTTCAACTAAGTTTTTCTTAGCATCTTCAACAGCCTTGCGAATTGCATCAGGTACCTCTTGTGCTTTACCTGTTCCGAAGCCAACATGGCCATTTCTGTCACCAACTACAACAAGTGCAGAGAAACGGAAGCGACGTCCACCTTTAACAACTTTCGCAACACGGTTTACAGTAACAACGCGTTCTTCTAATTCAAGTTTGTTAGGATCAATGTTACGCATCTATTTGTCCCTCCTTTTTCTATTAAAATTCTAGACCGTTTTCACGAGCTGCATCAGCAAGAGCTTTAATACGTCCGTGATAGAGGTATCCACCACGATCAAATACAATACTCTTATAGCCTTTTTCTACCGCACGTTTAGCGATTAATTCGCCAACCTTTACAGCAGCATCTACATTGCTTGATGATTCTAAACTAATTTCTTTATCAAGTGTTGAAGCACTTGCTAAAGTAACGCCATTCAAATCATCAATCAATTGTGCATAGATATTTTTATTAGAACGATATACGTTTAAACGAGGACGTGTCGTAGTTCCACTTAATTTAGCGCGAACACGTGCATGTCTTTTCTTACGCACCTGATTTTTATCTGGCTTAGTAATCATTGTGGTCACTCCTTTCTACTATCTAAGCAGTATTATTTACCTGTTTTACCTTCTTTTCTACGTACATATTCGCCTTCGTAACGAATACCTTTACCTTTATATGGCTCTGGCGGACGAACGTCACGAATATTAGCAGCTAAAGCACCAACGCGTTCTTTACTTGTACCTCTTACAATAACTTTTGTATTAGATGGTACTTCGATCTCAAGACCACTTTCAGCTTCGAATTCAACAGGATGAGAATAACCAACATTCAATACAAGTTTAGTTCCTTGTTTTTGAGCACGGTATCCAACACCGATTAATTCTAATGTTTTTTCATAACCTTTTGATACACCTTCAACCATGTTTGAAAGTAACGCACGAGTCGTACCATGTAATGCACGATGTGCTTTTGCGTCTGAAGGACGAGTAACATTGATTACATTTTCTTCAACGCTAATTGTGATATCTGGGTTAAAGCTGCGAGAAAGCTCGCCTTTAGGACCCTTCACTGTTACATTGTTATTTCCATCTACTGTAATCGTTACACCAGATGGAACTTCAATAGGTTTTTTACCTACACGGGACATTTATCTGCACCTCCGTTCATTTCAGTATTACCAAACGTAAGCTAGTACTTCTCCACCAACTTGTTTGTTACGAGCTTCTTTATCCGTTAAGACACCTTGAGAAGTAGAAACAATTGCGATTCCAAGGCCATTAAGTACTTTTGGAACCTCATCTGCCTTTGCGTATACACGTAAGCCTGGCTTACTAATACGCTTAATACCAGTAATTACACGCTCATTATTTGAACCGTATTTCAAAAAGATACGGATGATTCCTTGCTTGTTATCTTCGATATATTCAACATCACGAACGAAACCTTCACGTTTTAGAATTTCAGCAACTTCTTTTTTGATTTTAGAAGCAGGTACTTCTAATTTTTCGTGACGCACCATGTTTGAGTTTCGAATGCGAGTAAGCAAATCTGCGATTGGATCTGTCATTACCATATGATTTTACCTCCTTCCCAAATTCGGGTTTTACCAGCTAGCTTTTTTAACACCAGGAATTTGACCCTTGTATGCAAGTTCACGGAAACAAATACGGCAAAGTTTGAATTTGCGAATAACTGAATGTGGACGGCCACAACGTTCGCAACGTGTATAAGCTTGCACTTCAAACTTTGGTGTGCGTTTTTGCTTCACGATCATAGATTTTTTAGCCACGTTTACGCCTCCCTTATTTTGACGATTACTTTTGGAATGGCATTCCGAACTGAGTTAATAACTCGCGACCTTCTTCGTCTGTTTTTGCAGTTGTTACGATAACGATATCCATACCACGGATTTTACTTACTTTATCGTAATCAATCTCAGGGAAGATAAGTTGTTCTTTTACACCAAGTGTGTAGTTACCACGACCATCGAATGACTTCTTGGAAATACCACGGAAGTCACGAACACGTGGAAGTGAAACTGAAATTAATTTATCAAGGAATTCATACATACGCTCTCCGCGAAGTGTAACTTTACAACCAATAGGCATACCTTCACGTAGACGGAATCCCGCGATAGAGTTTTTTGCTCTAGTAACAACTGGTTTTTGTCCAGTAATTAATGTTAATTCTTCAACAGCATTATCAAGTACTTTTGCGTTTTGAACTGCGTCACCAACACCCATGTTGATTACGATTTTTTCAATTTTAGGTACTTGCATTACTGATTTATAGTTAAATTTGCTTGTTAAAGCAGGTGTTAATTCTTTTTCATATTTTTCCTTTAGGCGGTTCATGTAGTGTACCTCCCTTCATCTAAGAACTATTTATCTAAAACTTCACCAGATTTTTTCGCTACACGTACTTTTTTGCCATTTACTTCTTGATAACCAACACGAGTAGGCTCGTTTGATTTAGGATCTAATATCATTACATTGGATACGTGAATAGGTGCTTCTTGGCTAATGATTCCACCTTGTGGGTTAATTTGTGAAGGCTTGGAATGCTTTTTAACGATGTTCACGCCTTCGACAATCACACGGTCTTTTTTAGGAAATGAAGCTAGGATGACACCTGTTTTTCCTTTATCTTTACCTGTAATAACCATTACTTTGTCGCCTTTTTTTACATGCATCTTAATCGCACCTCCTTGATTAATAAACTATATAGATTAAAGAACTTCTGGAGCTAAGGATACGATTTTCATGAAATTATTGTTACGTAGTTCACGAGCAACAGGTCCGAAGATACGAGTTCCACGTGGACCCTTGTCATCACGGATAATTACACATGCGTTTTCATCAAAACGGATGTATGAACCATCAGGACGTCGCATACCGCTTTTCGTACGTACAATAACAGCTTTAACGACATCACCTTTTTTAACAACGCCTCCTGGTGTTGCTTGTTTGACTGTACAAACGATAACATCACCAATATTTGCTGTTTTACGGCCAGAACCACCTAGAACTTTAATCGTTAAAACTTCTCTAGCACCAGAGTTGTCAGCAACTTTTAAACGAGATTCTTGTTGAATCATGATTGTTTACCTCCCTTCGGAATAAACATAAATCCGATACTTTCCATTAGATTATAACAGCTTTTTCAACGACTTCTAAAAGACGGAAACGCTTTGTCGCAGATAATGGACGTGTTTCCATAACGCGAACGATATCGCCAATTTTCGCTTCGTTTTGCTCATCATGAGCTTTAAATTTTTTAGAGTACTTCACGCGTTTGCCGTAAAGTGAGTGTTTTTTATAAGTTTCTACAAGAACAGTTACTGTTTTGTCCATTTTATCAGAAACAACACGTCCTGTATAAACTTTTCGTTGGTTGCGTTCACTCATTGTGCAAACCTCCTCTCATTATCGATTGTTAACACCGATCTCTCTTTCACGGATCACGGTTTTCATGCGAGCAATCGCTTTGCGTACTTCACGGATGCGAGCAGTATTTTCAAGTTGCCCTGTAGCTAATTGGAAACGAAGATTAAATAACTCTTCTTTTAAAGATTTTACTTTTTGTTCTATTTCTGCAGTGGTAAGGTCACGAATTTCATTAGCTTTCATTTGATTCACCACCAATTTCTTCTCGTTTTACGAATTTACATTTAACCGGTAATTTATGCATAGCAAGGCGTAATGCTTCACGAGCAACTTCTTCAGATACACCTGCAATTTCAAACATAATTTTACCTGGTTTAACAACTGCTACCCAGCCTTCAGGAGCACCTTTACCGGAACCCATACGAACTTCTAATGGTTTTGCAGTATATGGTTTGTGAGGGAAGATTTTAATCCAAACTTTACCTCCACGTTTCATATAACGAGTCATCGCGATACGAGCAGCTTCAATTTGACGGTTAGTGATCCAAGATGCTTCAAGAGCTTGTAAACCAAATTCACCAAATGCTACTTCAGTACCACCTTTCGCACGACCACGCATTTTTCCACGGTGTTCGCGACGATATTTAACGCGTTTAGGTAATAACATGATTATTTTCCTCCTTCCTCAGTCTTTTTCTTCGTAGGAAGAACCTCTCCACGATAAATCCATACTTTTACGCCAAGTTTACCGTAAGTTGTATCTGCTTCAGCATGTGCATAATCAATATCAGCACGTAGAGTATGAAGTGGAACAGTTCCTTCACTATAGCCTTCTGTACGAGCCATGTCAGCTCCACCAAGACGGCCTGAAACTTGTGTTTTAATTCCTTTTGCACCAGCACGCATTGCACGTTGCATAGCTTGCTTTTGTGCACGACGGAAAGAAACACGATTTTCTAATTGACGAGCAATATTTTCAGCTACTAATTTAGCATCGATATCTGCTTTTTTGATTTCAACAATGTTAATGTGTACGCGTTTGCCAGTTAGTTCGTTAAGTGCTTTACGAAGTGCTTCAACTTCAGTACCGCCCTTTCCAATTACCATACCTGGTTTCGCTGTGCGGATTGTGATATTAATACGATTTGCAGCACGTTCAATTTCAACACCAGAAACAGATGCATCGCTTAAACGTTTTGCAATGTATTCACGAACTTTAATGTCTTCATGTAGAAGGTCAGCGTAGTCCTTTTCCGCGTACCATTTAGATTCCCAGTCACGAATGACTCCGATACGTAAACCTATTGGATGTACTTTTTGTCCCACGAATTATCCCTCCTTTTTTTCTGATACTACGATTGTAATGTGGCTAGTACGTTTATTGATTTGACTTGCACGGCCCATAGCGCGTGGACGGAAACGTTTTAGTGTCGGTCCTTCGTTTACATATGCTTCTGTAACTACAAGGCTATTAACGTCCAAATCATAGTTATGCTCTGCGTTAGCAATAGCAGATTTTAAAACTTTTTCAACGATTGGTGAAGCAGCTTTTGGTGTGTGATTCAAAATAGCAACTGCTTCGCCTGCTTGCTTACCTCGAATTAGATCAACAACTAGGCGTGCCTTACGAGGAGCAATACGAACTGTTCTTGCAACAGCTTTAGCTTGCATCGGGATGCCCTCCTCTCATTAGCGTCTTGTTTTCTTATCGTCACTAGCGTGACCTTTATAAGTACGAGTTGGTGCAAATTCACCAAGCTTATGACCTACCATATCTTCTGTTACATAAACCGGTACATGCTTACGACCGTCATAAACTGCGATTGTATGACCGATAAATGTAGGGAAAATTGTAGAACGACGAGACCAAGTTTTGATTACTTGTTTTTTCTCTGTTTCATTAAGCTTTTCGACTTTAACCATTAAATGTTCATCAACAAAAGGTCCTTTTTTTAAGCTTCGACCCATGCTCGAACCTCCCTTCGTGATTGCGCTACGGCCCTTAATCTGAACCGTAGTTCAACCGCGTTATTTTTTGCGACGACGCACAATAAATTTATCAGACTTGTTATTTTTCTTACGTGTTTTGTAACCAAGCGTTGGTTTACCCCATGGAGTCATCGGAGATTTACGTCCGATAGGAGAACGTCCTTCACCACCACCGTGTGGATGGTCATTAGGGTTCATTACAGATCCACGTACAGTTGGGCGCTTACCTAACCAGCGAGAACGACCTGCTTTACCAATATTGATTAATTCGTGTTGTTCGTTACCAACTTGACCAATTGAAGCACGGCAAGTTGCAAGAATCATACGAACTTCACCAGAAGTTAAACGTACAAGTACGTACTTACCTTCTTTACCAAGTACTTGCGCAGAAGTACCTGCTGAACGTACTAATTGTCCACCTTTACCAGGTTTTAACTCGATATTATGAACAACTGTACCAACTGGGATATTTACTAATGGAAGTGCGTTACCCACTTTAATATCTGCATCTGGTCCAGATACTACTTCCATACCCACTTTTAAGTTTTTTGGAGCTAAGATATAACGCTTTTCTCCATCAACATAATTAATTAGTGCGATATTAGATGAACGGTTTGGATCATACTCGATTGTAGCAACACGTCCTGGTATACCATCTTTATCACGTTTAAAGTCGATAATACGGTATTGACGCTTATGACCGCCACCTTGATGACGAACTGTTAACTTACCTTGGTTGTTACGGCCGCCTTTGCTTTTTAGAGGCGCAAGTAAAGATTTTTCCGGTCTATCAGTAGTGATTTCCGCAAAATCAGAAACTGTCATGCCGCGACGTCCATTAGAGGTCGGTTTGTATTTTTTGATCGCCATGTTTTTCCCTCCTCTTCTATTCTTTCAAGATCGGTTTATTAAACCTCGAAAAATTCAATTTCTTTGCTGTCAGCAGTTAATGAAACAATTGCTTTACGGCGCTTGTTTGTATAACCTGCATGTTTACCCATACGTTTGAACTTACCTTTATAGTTCATCACATTTACTTTAGCAACTTTCACACCAAAGATTTCTTCTACAGCATCTTTAACCTGTGTTTTGTTTGCACGTACATCTACTTCAAATGTATATTTCTTGTCAGCCATAACATCAGTAGATTGTTCTGTGATGACGGGGCGCTTAATGATATCGCGTGAATCCATTAACCAAGCACCTCCTCTACTTTTTCAACTGCAGCTTTTGTCATGATTAATTGATCATGAGAAACTACATCTAAAACATTAATACCATTTGCTTCAACAACAGTTATACCAGGGATATTACGAGCAGATAATGCAACATTAGCATCTAAGCCATCTGTTACTACTAATGCTTTTTTAGCCACTGATAAGTTTTTAAGAACTGCTACGAAGTCTTTTGTTTTTGGAGCATCAAAAGATAATGATTCTAATACTAGAATCTTCGCTTCTAATACTTTTGTAGAAAGTGCTGATTTAATAGCTAATCGGCGAACTTTCTTTGGTAATTTGTAGCTATAGCTACGTGGAACCGGACCAAATACTGTACCGCCTCCGCGCCATTGTGGTGAACGAATAGATCCTTGACGAGCACGTCCAGTACCTTTTTGTTTCCACGGCTTACGACCACCACCACGAACTTCAGAACGAGTTTTAACTTTATGAGTTCCTTGGCGTAAAGATGCTCTTTGCATAACAATTGCATCGAATAATACATGTTGATTTGGTTCAATACCAAACACAGAGTCTTTTAGTTCAACTTCTCCAACTTGAGATCCAGTTTGGTTGTATAGAGCTACTTTCGGCATTCCTGTTTCCTCCTTTCCTTTATGTTAATTACTTTGCTTTAATCGCTGTTTTGACTTTAAGCAATGCTTTTTTAGGACCAGGAACATTACCCTTAACTAGGATAAGATTATGTTCTACATCAACTTTTACAACTTGTAAGTTTTGAATAGTAATTTGTTCTCCACCCATGCGTCCAGGTAATGCTTTTTGCTTGAATACACGGTTTGGAGCAACAGGACCCATAGATCCAGGGCGACGATGATAACGAGAACCGTGAGCCATTGGTCCACGAGATTGTCCGTGGCGCTTGATAACACCTTGGAAACCTTTCCCTTTAGAAATTCCAGTTACATCTACGATGTCACCTTCTGCAAAAATATCAACTTTGACTTCTTGACCAATTTCATACCCATCTAAGTTTTCCGCATTAAATTCGCGAACGAAGCGCTTAGGAGCAGTATTGGCTTTTGTTACATGACCTTTTTCTGGCTTGTTAGCAAGCTTTTCGCGTTTATCTTCAAAGCCAAGCTGAATTGCTTCGTAACCGTCTGTTTCAACAGTTTTCTTTTGAAGAACAACGTTTGGAGTTGCTTGAATTACCGTTACAGGAATAAGATCACCATTCTCAGCAAATACTTGCGTCATACCGATTTTTCTTCCTAAGATTCCTTTGGTCATGAGTCACACCTCCTGTTTTTCGTAAGATATTTATTAAAGTTTAATTTCAATGTCTACACCAGACGGTAAATCTAAACGCATTAATGAATCTACTGTTTGTGGAGTAGGGTTCACAATATCGATTAGACGTTTATGCGTACGCATTTCAAATTGCTCACGAGAATCTTTGTACTTGTGCACAGCACGAAGAATTGTGTATACAGATTTTTCTGTTGGTAACGGAATCGGACCGGATACAGCTGCACCAGATCTTTTTGCTGTTTCAACAATTTTCTCTGCAGATTGATCAAGAATTCTGTGATCATATGCTTTTAAACGAATACGAATTTTTTGTTTTGCCATTACTTTCCCTCCTTTTTCGCCTATTTTACATAGACATTCTCCATGGAAATTTCCCCCACACTCGCCATGGCAAAGCGGCCGGGTGTGTCGGCAACCTTCCACTTCATCGCAGTCAAAGACCAACATTGTCTATTATACATAAAACACATATAATATGCAACAATAAGCTGGATATTTGTTAGGTTTATTACACTTTTTTTATTATACATACTTCACCGCCCAGCTTCAAGGCTTTCGTGGTAACGTAGAATTTTCAATTTATTTTGTTTTGTAGATAGAATTATTATATAGAAGAAAAAATCTATCTACTAGATAATCCGGTATGCAATTGTTGGCCGATCTTAATTTATTTTTACAAACAAAAAAGCAGACGATCGTCACCGTCTGCTTTTTATAATTAAACATTATTTGCTGATTGTAGTTACAACGCCTGAACCAACAGTACGTCCACCTTCACGGATTGAGAAACGAGTTCCTTCTTCAATCGCGATTGGAGCAATCAATTCAACAGTCATTTCTGTGTTATCGCCAGGCATAACCATTTCAGTACCTTCTGGAAGTTGAACAATACCAGTTACGTCAGTTGTACGGAAATAGAATTGCGGACGGTAGTTTGTGAAGAATGGAGTATGACGTCCACCTTCTTCTTTAGATAATACATAAACTTCAGCTTTGAAGTTAGTATGTGGTGTGATTGTTCCTGGCTTAGCAAGAACTTGACCACGTTGGATATCTTCACGAGCAACCCCACGAAGAAGTGCACCAATGTTATCTCCAGCTTCTGCGTAATCAAGAAGCTTACGGAACATTTCAACACCTGTTACAGTAGTTGATTTTGGTTCTTCAGAAAGACCGATGATTTCAATAACATCTCCAACTTTAACTTGACCACGTTCTACACGACCTGTAGCAACAGTACCACGACCAGTGATAGAGAATACGTCTTCTACTGGCATCATGAAAGGTTTGTCAGTATCACGTTCTGGAGTTGGGATATACTCATCAACTGCAGCCATTAATTCAATGATTTTTGCTTCCCATGCTGCGTCGCCTTCAAGAGCTTTAAGAGCAGAACCTTTGATAACTGGTACATCATCACCAGGGAAGTCATATTCAGATAGAAGGTCACGAACTTCCATTTCTACTAATTCAAGAAGTTCTTCGTCGTCTACCATATCACATTTATTCAAGAATACTACTAGGTATGGTACACCAACGTTACGAGATAAAAGGATGTGCTCACGAGTTTGTGGCATTGGACCATCAGCAGCAGATACTACTAGGATACCACCATCCATTTGTGCAGCACCAGTGATCATGTTCTTAACATAGTCAGCATGTCCTGGGCAGTCAACGTGCGCATAGTGACGATTATCAGTTTCATATTCTACGTGTGCTGTGTTGATTGTGATACCACGCTCACGCTCTTCAGGAGCACCGTCGATTTGATCATAAGCACGTGCTTCTGCTTTACCTTCCTTTGCAAGAACAGAAGTGATTGCAGCTGTTAAAGTAGTTTTACCATGGTCAACGTGACCAATTGTACCGATATTAGCATGTGTTTTGGAACGGTCGAATTTAGCTTTACCCATTAGAAAATCCTCCTCAATTTTAAATATATAAATTGGTAAGTATATATGGCGCTTAAAAGATGTGTACATCACCTTTTAAGCAGTCATAGCATATAATGTATTTATACTTTATTAAAGGCGATAAATCAATTATTCGCCTTTATTTTTTTTGATAATTTCTTCAGAAATGGACTTCGGAACTTCTTCGTAATGATCAAAGTGCATAGAGAATACTCCACGACCTTGAGTACTTGAACGAAGTGCAGTTGCATAACCAAACATTTCTGAAAGTGGAACCATTGAGCGAACTACTTGAGCGTTTCCGCGTGCTTCCATACCTTCTACACGTCCACGACGTGCTGTAATTTGCCCCATGATATCACCTAAATATTCTTCAGGGATAACAACCTCAACCTTCATTACAGGCTCAAGGATAACAGGGCTACATTTTGAAGCAGCGTTCTTAAGTGCAAGAGATGCAGCAATTTTGAATGCCATTTCACTTGAATCGACATCATGGTAAGAACCATCATACAGTCTTGCTTTAACATCCACTAATGGATATCCGGCAAGAACTCCTCGATCAAGTGCATCTTCAAGTCCTGCTTGAACTGCTGGGATGTATTCACGAGGAACCACACCACCGACAATTCCGTTTTCGAACTCGAAGCCTTTTCCTTCTTCGTTTGGTGAGAATTCAATCCAAACATGTCCGTATTGTCCACGTCCACCAGATTGACGCGCGAACTTACCTTCAACTTGTGCAGAAGAACGGAAAGTTTCGCGATAAGAAACTTGTGGAGCACCAACATTTGCTTCTACTTTGAATTCACGTTTCATACGGTCAACGATGATATCTAAGTGAAGCTCACCCATACCTGCAATGATAACTTGTCCAGTTTCTTGATCAGTATGAGCACGGAATGTTGGATCTTCTTCTTGTAATTTTTGTAAAGCTGTAGACATTTTGTCTTGGTCAGCTTTTGATTTTGGTTCTACTGATAATTCAATAACTGGTTCTGGGAATTCCATGGATTCCAAAATTACAAGGTTCTTTTCGTCACAAAGAGTATCACCAGTTGTTGTATCTTTCAAACCTACAGCTGCTGCGATATCTCCAGAATGTACTTCTGAAATCTCAGCACGGTGGTTAGCGTGCATTTGCAAGATACGTCCTACACGCTCACGCTTACCCTTTGTAGAGTTTGTTACATATGAGCCTGATTGTAATGTACCAGAGTACACACGGAAGAATGTTAATTTACCAACATAAGGGTCAGTCATAACTTTAAACGCTAGTGCAGCAAATGGTTCTTCATCACTTGAATGCTTTTCGATTACTTCATCAGAATCAGGAGCTGTACCTTTAATTGCTGGTACATCTAAAGGAGATGGAAGATAATCAATTACAGCATCAAGCATTAATTGAACACCTTTGTTTTTAAAAGCAGATCCACAGATAACTGGGTAGAATTCTACATTAACGGTACCTTTACGAATAGCAGCTTTTAACTCTTCAACAGTGATTTCTTCACCGCCAAGGTATTTTTCCATTAATTCTTCATCAAGCTCAGCTACTGCTTCTACTAATTTTTCATGATATTCATCAGCTTGATCTTTGTATTCAGCAGGAATTTCAACCTCAGTGATTTCAGTTCCTAAATCATTACCATACATAATAGCCTTCATTTCAACAAGGTCAATAATACCTTCAAATTGATCTTCAGCACCGATAGGTAATTGAATTGCATGAGCATTTGCTTGTAGACGCTCATGTAATGTTTTTACAGAATACAAGAAGTCAGCACCAATTTTATCCATTTTGTTTACGAATACTACACGTGGTACTCCGTAAGTTGTCGCTTGACGCCAAACTGTTTCCGTTTGAGGTTCTACACCTGATTGCGCATCAAGTACAGCTACCGCACCGTCAAGTACACGAAGAGAACGTTCAACTTCAACAGTGAAATCCACGTGTCCTGGAGTATCGATGATGTTAACGCGGTGACCTTTCCATGATGCTGTTGTTGCAGCAGATGTGATCGTAATACCACGTTCTTGTTCTTGCTCCATCCAGTCCATTTGAGATGCACCTTCATGAGTTTCACCGATTTTATGAATCTTACCAGTGTAATAAAGGACACGCTCAGTTGTTGTTGTTTTACCAGCATCGATGTGTGCCATGATACCGATATTACGAGTATTTTGTAGAGAGAACTCTCTTGCCATGTGGTTTTCACCTTCCTTTGTATGAATAATTTTTTATAACTGAAGGTTTTATTACCAACGATAGTGAGCAAACGCTTTGTTCGCTTCAGCCATCTTATGAGTATCTTCGCGCTTCTTAACAGATGCACCAGTGTTGTTAGCGGCATCTAGAATTTCGTTAGCAAGACGCTCTTCCATGGTTTTTTCACCGCGAAGACGAGCGTAGTTTACTAACCAACGAAGACCTAAAGTAGTACGACGATCAGGTCTTACTTCTACAGGAACTTGATAGTTAGCACCACCTACACGGCGAGCTCGCACTTCAAGTACTGGCATAATGTTCTTAATTGCTTGATCGAACACTTCGATTGGCTCTTTACCTGCGCGTTCACGGATTAGATCAAACGCATTATATAGAATAGTTTGAGATTTACCTCTCTTACCATCTACCATCATCTTGTTGATTAATCGTGTTACTAATTTTGAATTATAAATCGGATCTGGTAATACATCTCTCTTTGCTACTGGGCCTTTACGTGGCATTATGTTTTCCTCCTTTCAGAAAAAGGTTTTATTGTTTAGTAATTATTTTTTCTCTTTAGGGCGTTTCGTACCGTATTTAGAACGGCCTTGCATACGCTTATCAACACCAGCAGTATCTAATGCACCGCGAACAATGTGATAACGCACCCCTGGTAAGTCTTTAACACGTCCACCGCGGATTAAAACAACGCTGTGTTCTTGTAAGTTATGACCAATACCCGGAATATATGCAGTTACCTCGATACCGTTTGTTAAACGAACACGGGCATATTTACGCAATGCAGAGTTCGGTTTTTTCGGTGTCATTGTACCAACACGAGTACATACTCCACGTTTTTGAGGTGAAGATAAATCTGTATTTACTTTCTTAAAGCTGTTATAACCTTTGTTTAGTGCTGGAGATTTTGATTTCTCAATTTTTGATTTACGAGGTTTGCGCACTAATTGATTAATAGTAGGCATTTTATGTTTCCTCCCTTCACTTTTTTTATAAGCCCACACATCCAGGTGGTTCATTTTAAAGCAAAAACGAAGTTTTTGCAGCTTCTCTTATCTGCAAAAACAGTTTTTAATAACTTATGGCAACAGCTGCCGCACCAACATCTATACCACATGTTTTACCGAGCTTCTTCATTGAATCGACTTGGACCACAGGTATATTCATTTCCTCTGCAACTTGAATGACCTTTTTCGTAACTATTGGATCAGCATCCACGGCCACTATAAGTTCATTCGCTATTCCAGCTCTCAGTGCTTTCACTGTTTGCTTTGTTCCTATAATTATACTTTTCGCCTGCAATACTTTTTCATAAGACATATTCATATCCTCCAAAGCAACAGGTGTTGATTGATAGGAGCACCTTGAATATAGTATCATTTTCGTATTTTAATGTCAATAAAAAATGAATTTTTTATTAAAAACATTTGCCGACCGAATGGCCGGCAACTGTTTTTATTGCTCTATTAAAACACTTGCTTCTTCTTCCGCGATTTGCGAAGTTGCCTTACGGTAGCGTTGCATACCTGTTCCAGCAGGAACTAGCTTACCGATAATAACATTTTCTTTCAATCCAAGTAATTCATCACGTTTACCTTTTATTGCTGCATCGGTTAACACACGTGTTGTTTCTTGGAACGATGCTGCAGATAGGAAGGAATCTGTTTCAAGAGATGCTTTTGTAATACCCAATAATACAGGTCGACCTGTAGCAGGAATTCTTCCTTCTATTAACGCTCGTTCGTTCGCATCAGTAAATTGGTGAATATCAAGCAATGACCCAGGTAATACATCCGTTTCACCAGCATCAGCAACTCGAATTTTGCGAAGCATTTGTCTTACCATAACTTCAATGTGTTTATCACCAATTTCCACACCTTGCATACGGTAAACTTTTTGCACTTCTCGAAGTAAATATTCTTGTACAGAATTTACATCGCGTACTTTTAACAATTCTTTTGGATCTATAGAGCCCTCAGTTAATTCCTGACCACGTTCAACCCTTGAATTAACCGCAACTTTTAAACGTGATGTATAAGGAGCACTGTATGTCCTTGTTTCAACGTCTCCTTGAACAGAGATTTCGTGTTGACGATCTCTACCTTCATTAATGGCAACAACAACACCATCAATTTCAGAAATAGTTGATACCCCTTTTGGATTACGCGCTTCGAATAGCTCTTGAATACGCGGTAAACCTTGTGTGATATCGTCTCCAGCAACCCCGCCGGTATGGAATGTACGCATTGTTAACTGGGTACCCGGTTCACCGATTGATTGAGCAGCGATAATACCAACTGCTTCACCAACTTCCACTTCCTGGCCAGTTGCAAGGTTTCGGCCGTAACATTTCTTACAAATACCATGACGTGTATTACACGTAAACGCAGATCGAATCCACACTTGTTCAATGCCAGTATTAACAATATCCTTCGCAAGGTCTTCGGTAATAAGTCCATTTTCAGCGACCATTACTTCACTTGTTTCTGGATGCTTAATTGCTTTTCTAGCATATCTGCCAATTAGACGTTCTTCTAGGCTTTCGATTACTTCTGTACCTTCTTTAAGAGCGCCGACAAGTAATCCACGGTCAGTACCACAATCATCTTCACGTACGATTACATCTTGTGCAACGTCAACAAGTCGACGAGTTAAGTAACCTGAATCGGCTGTCTTCAAGGCTGTATCCGCAAGACCTTTACGAGCACCGTGGGTAGAGATGAAGTATTCCAATACCGTTAATCCTTCACGGAAACTTGACTTAATCGGTAATTCGATAATTCGACCAGCTGGGTTGGCCATTAGACCACGCATACCAGCAAGCTGCGTAAAGTTCGATGCGTTACCACGGGCACCTGAATCACTCATCATGAAAATTGGGTTGCGTGGATCTAAGGATTCCATTAACTTTCCTTGAATAGTATCCTTTGCAGCAGACCAAATTGAAATAACTCGATCATAACGTTCATCTTCAGTAATTAAACCACGTCTGAATTGTTTCATTACGTTATCTACTTTTGATTGAGCCTCTGTTAGAATTTTTTCTTTTTCAGCCAATACAACGATATCTGCAACCCCAACCGTAATTCCAGCTTTAGTAGAATACTTAAATCCTAAGTCCTTCATGCGGTCAAGCATTTTGGATGTTTCTGTAATTTGGAATTTCTTAAATACTTCAGCAATAATATTACCCAAGAATTTCTTAATAAACGGTTTAATAGTCGGTTGATTTTTAATGAATTCTTTAACATCCACATTTGAATCAACAAAATATTTTTCTGGAGTTTTTTCCTCCAAATTCGTTTTTGTTGGTTCGTTCATATATGGGAATGATTCAGGTAAAATCTCATTGAAAATCAATTTTCCAACTGTTGTAATAAGTAACTTTTTACGTTGGTCTTCTGTAAATGTTTGATTATTTACTGTTCCAGCATGCACTGCAATTCTTGAATGCAAATGGACATAACCATTTTGATAGGCAAGAAGCGCCTCATTGATGTCGTTGAATATCGCACCTTCTCCAACCGCATCTTCACGTTCTAATGTTAAATAATAATTACCTAAAACCATATCCTGAGATGGCGTAACTACTGGTTTACCATCCTTAGGATTTAGGATGTTTTGAGCAGCTAACATTAATAAGCGTGCTTCTGCTTGCGCCTCAGATGACAACGGAACGTGAACGGCCATTTGGTCTCCATCGAAGTCTGCATTATAAGCTGTACAAACTAGTGGATGAAGGCGAATTGCCCTTCCTTCTACTAATGTAGGCTCAAACGCTTGAATTCCCAAGCGGTGCAATGTAGGTGCACGGTTCAAGAGTACTGGATGTTCTTTAATTACTTCTTCTAATACATCCCATACCTCTGGAGAAAGTCTTTCAATTTTTCTCTTTGCACTTTTAATATTATGTGCAAGTCCTTTTCCAACAAGCTCTTTCATTACGAATGGCTTAAATAATTCAATCGCCATTTCTTTCGGAAGTCCACATTGGTACATTTTTAAGTTTGGACCAACTACGATAACCGAACGTCCAGAATAATCCACACGTTTACCAAGTAGATTTTGACGGAAACGACCTTGTTTTCCTTTCAACATATGAGAAAGCGATTTTAAAGGTCGGTTTCCTGGCCCCGTAACAGGACGTCCACGACGACCATTATCAATAAGTGCATCTACCGCTTCTTGAAGCATACGTTTCTCATTTTGAACAATGATACTCGGTGCGCCAAGATCCAATAAACGTTTTAAACGATTATTACGGTTGATTACACGACGATATAAATCATTCAGGTCTGATGTTGCAAATCGGCCACCCTCTAATTGAACCATCGGTCGTAATTCTGGAGGAATGACAGGTAGTACATCTAAAATCATCCAGTCAGGTGCATTACCGGAGTGGCGAAACGCTTCTAAAACTTCCAAACGTTTGATCGCACGAGTACGGCGTTGCCCTTGTGCTGTTTTTAATTCTTCTTTAAGAGCCTCTACTTCTTTGCTTACATCAATATCTTGTAGAAGCTTTTTAATTGCTTCAGCACCCATGGATGCTTGGAATTTATTGCCATATTTTTCACGATAAGCACGATATTCCTTCTCTGAAAGAAGTTGTTTCTTTTCTAACGCAGTATCTCCTGTCTCTGTAACTACATAGGAAGCAAAATAAATAACTTCTTCTAATGCACGGGGGGACATATCCAATACTAGCCCCATTCGACTCGGGATACCTTTGAAATACCAAATATGTGAAACAGGTGCTGCAAGCTCGATATGGCCCATCCGTTCACGACGAACTTTCGATCTTGTTACTTCAACACCACATCGATCACATACTACACCTTTGTATCTAACACGCTTATACTTACCGCAGTGACATTCCCAGTCCTTTTGAGGGCCAAAAATCCGTTCACAAAATAAACCATCTTTTTCTGGTTTAAGTGTACGGTAATTAATTGTTTCTGGTTTTTTTACTTCCCCGAAAGACCATGAACGGATTTTGTCGGGTGAAGCAAGACCAATCTTCATATATTCAAAATTGTTAACATCTATCAAGGGGTCTACCTCCCTTTCAGTCTATAGGTTCTACCCTTAAATAAACGCCAGAAATCAGAAATCCCGCATCTTTTCGATACTGATTTCTGGTTTCTAGCTTAACTCAACATTGCCTATTCCTTTGATGCAACGATTTCAACTTCAACTTCTTCTTTTGATTCTGGAGCGATGTTCAAAGTGTCTGCTTGATTAGCATCATCTTCATCTTCCAAATCACGCATTTCAATTTCCTCATCATCGCTTGATAGGATTTTCACATCTAAGCCCAAACTTTGTAGTTCTTTGATGAGTACTTTAAAGGATTCTGGAACACCTGGTTCTGGTACGTTTTCACCTTTAACGATTGCTTCGTAAGTCTTAACACGTCCCACAACATCATCCGATTTAACCGTTAAGATTTCTTGAAGTGTGTAAGCAGCACCGTATGCTTCGAGTGCCCATACCTCCATCTCACCGAAACGTTGTCCACCGAATTGAGCTTTACCACCAAGTGGTTGTTGCGTTACTAATGAGTACGGTCCGGTTGAACGAGCATGAAGCTTATCATCAACCATGTGGGCCAATTTGATCATATACATAATACCAACAGATACTCGGTTATCAAATGGTTCTCCTGTTCGACCGTCATAAAGAACTGTTTTTGCATCTTTTGCCATACCAGCTTCTTCAATCGTACCCCAAACATCTTCCTCAGTCGCCCCATCAAATACTGGTGTGGCAACATGAATACCTAATGTTCTAGCAGCCATACCAAGGTGAAGCTCAAGGACTTGCCCGATATTCATACGGGAAGGAACTCCAAGTGGATTTAACATGATATCAACAGGTGTTCCATCTGGTAAGAAAGGCATATCTTCTTCTGGAAGAATTCTAGAGATAACCCCTTTATTACCGTGGCGTCCTGCCATTTTATCCCCTTGGTGAATTTTACGTTTTTGTACAATGTACACACGAACTAATTGATTTACACCTGGAGGCAGCTCGTCTCCATCTTCACGATTGAAGACTTTAACATCAAGGACAATTCCTCCACCGCCATGTGGTACGCGAAGAGATGTATCGCGCACTTCACGAGCCTTTTCTCCGAAGATTGCATGTAATAAACGTTCTTCTGCAGTAAGCTCTGTTACACCTTTAGGAGTGACTTTACCAACAAGCAAGTCACCATCTTTAACTTCGGCACCTATTCGAATAATTCCACGCTCATCCAAATTACGAAGGGCGTCTTCCCCAACATTCGGAATATCACGTGTCATTTCTTCAGGTCCAAGTTTAGTGTCACGAGCTTCTGACTCATACTCTTCTATATGAATAGAAGTATATACATCGTCTTTTACAAGTCTTTCGCTCATAATGATCGCATCTTCGTAGTTATAACCATCCCAAGTCATGAAAGCAACAAGAACATTACGTCCTAATGCTAATTCTGCCTTTTCCATAGAAGGTCCGTCACCAAGTACTTCACCTTTTGTTACACGATCTCCAACACTTACAATTGGTCGTTGATTATAGCAAGTACCTTGGTTTGAACGAATAAATTTTTGTAACTTATATTTATCTAGGTCACCTTTTACTTCTTGACCATCAATTTCTTTTACACGTCGAACCCAAATAGAACGCGCTTCAACATGTTCCACGATACCATCATGTTTACATATAACAGCGGCACCAGAGTCTTTCGCTGATACATACTCCATACCTGTTCCAACGATTGGCGCTTCAGGCTGCATAAGAGGAACAGCTTGACGCTGCATGTTCGCTCCCATTAGAGCCCGGTTAGAGTCATCGTTTTCCAAGAATGGAATACAAGCTGTCGCAGCGGAAACTACTTGTTTTGGAGAAACATCCATATAGTCAATACGATCACGTTTAACAGCTGTGTTTTCCCCTCTAAAACGGGCGATAACTTCTTCATCGATAAATGATCCATCGTCAGATAATCTTGAATTTGCCTGTGCAACAACATAGTTATCTTCTTCATCTGCTGTTAAATAATCAATATGCTGGGTTAATTTACCTGTTTCAGGATCAACTCGACGATAAGGAGTTTCAATAAATCCAAATCGGTTTACTTTCGCAAAAGAAGACAAAGAGTTAATCAAACCAATGTTTGGACCCTCAGGTGTTTCAATCGGACACATACGACCATAGTGCGAATAGTGAACGTCACGAACTTCCATTCCAGCACGTTCACGAGTTAAACCACCCGGTCCTAATGCTGAAAGTCTTCGCTTATGAGTCAATTCCGCAAGCGGATTCGTTTGATCCATAAACTGAGACAACTGGGAACTTCCGAAAAACTCTTTAATCGCTGCAATAACTGGACGAATATTAATCAATTGTTGCGGAGTGATAGTGTTGATATCTTGAATGGACATTCTTTCACGAACAACACGCTCCATACGAGATAAACCAATTCGGAATTGGTTTTGCAATAACTCTCCAACTGAACGTAATCGTCTGTTACCTAAATGATCGATATCATCCGTATCTCCAACCCCATGAAGAAGGTTAAAGAAATAGCTGATAGAAGCAATGATATCTGCAGGAGTAATATTCTTTACTGCCTCTTCGACATAAGCATTACCAAGTACATTAATTACTTTTTCCCCATCATCAATTGGAGCATAGATCTTAATAGATTGAAGAACAACATCTTCTTCTACTACTCCACCGAATTGAGAATATACTTTAAAACCGGCGCCACTTTCTAGATTAGGTAGAATTTTATCTAAAGTTCTACGATCTAAAAGCGTTCCTTCCTCTGCAATAATCTCTCCCGTTTCAGGATCAGCAAGAGTTTGCGCTAATCGTTGACCAAATAAACGGTTTTTCAAATGAAGCTTTTTATTAATTTTATAGCGACCCACATTCGCCAAATCATAGCGTTTTGGATCAAAGAAACGAGATACAAGGAGACTCTTAGCATTTTCTACCGTTGGTGGTTCTCCAGGACGAAGGCGCTCGTAAATTTCTAAAAGTGCTTTCTCTGTACTTTCAGTATTGTCCTTCTCCAGTGTATTTCGAAGATACTCATTATCACCTAATAAATCAATAATTTCCTGATCAGAACCAAATCCAAGTGAACGTAACAGAACTGTTACAGGCAATTTTCTTGTACGATCAATACGAACATATACTACATCCTTCGCATCTGTTTCATACTCAAGCCAAGCTCCACGGTTTGGAATGACAGTAGCAGTAAAACCTTGCTTACCGTTCTTATCCATTTTCCCACTAAAATACACACTTGGTGAACGGACTAGCTGTGATACAATGACACGTTCTGCTCCGTTTATAATAAACGTCCCAGTTTCTGTCATTAGCGGGAAGTCTCCCATAAACACGTCTTGATCTTTTACTTCACCTGTTTCCTTGTTTACAAGGCGTACTTTGACTCGAAGAGAAGCGGAATATGTAACATCACGCTCTTTTGATTCATCAACAGAGTACTTTGGATCACCGAGACTGTAATCAATAAATTCCAAAGAAAGATTCCCGGCGAAATCTTCAATTGGTGAAATGTCTTGAAACATTTCTCTCAAACCTTCATCAAGAAACCATTGATATGATGCGGTTTGAATTTCGATAAGATTTGGTAATTCTAGAACTTCACTAATGCGCGCGAAACTTCTACGCTTTCGGTGACGTCCATACTGAACAAGTTGACCTGTCAACTGATTCACCCCTCAAATCATGCGTTTTGGTTGGCATCTATTAAAGTCTTATCATAGGTCAACCACCCCATCATAAGACAAAAAGAAAAAGGGTTTTCCATTAAAAACCGCAATTTTCACATGACTAACTATTATTTTATAAGTATTTTCCACAACTACCAAAAATTATACTTGACATTTTGAATTTAAGTTAGTTTACAGAAAATATGATATTGGCATTTTATAATATTATCATAGCCATATTGATGAGTCAATATTTTTTTGCTTTTAAAATATAATATCCTTTATCCTTATAGACAACCTCAACTTCATCAAATATTTCTTTCATTTTATCCTTTGCGGAAGGTGCACCTTGCTTTTTTTGGATAACTACCCAAAGCTCACCGTTCGACACCAAATGCTCATAGCTTATACTTAAAATATCGTGTACTACCTTTTTTCCAGCACGTATAGGTGGGTTCGTAACAATGGCAGAAAAATGATTATCCGATACATTCTCAAAACGATCGCTTTCGTATATTTTCACATTTGCAATTTGATTGGAGGATGCATTTTCCTTCGCGAGCTCAATTGCCCTTTGATTCACATCAACCATATGTACCGCACAATCAGGCTCCGATTTTGCAATTGATAACCCTATTGGTCCATATCCACATCCGACATCTAGGACAGCGCCTTTCATTTCGGGCATTACGAAATTTTCAATCAAAAGCCTTGAGCCGAAATCTACTTCGTTCTTTGAAAACACCCCTTGATCCGTCTTGAACTTAAAGGAATTCCCACGGAGAGTATAGTTCCAAAATACCGGCTTGCTTTCCACATCCGGGTTTCTAGAATAGTAATGTTCTGTCATTGCCTCACCCCTATCTTTATCCAGCTACACCACCTATCGACCAGCAAACTTCCGGTCTCTTCCCTACGATAAGTCAACATCGACTCGTCCCTCGGAGTGAAATTTGCACTTCAATTTCAACAGTTAGTTCGTCGATGCACAGGCGGTTTCGCTTTTCTTTAAGAATAGACAAAAAAAGCCCGCTTTAAACAGCGAGCTTTTTCAGGTCTTGATGATTACTTAACTTCAACGCCAGCTCCAACTTCTTCAAGTTTCGCTTTGATTTCTTCAGCTTCTTCTTTAGATACGCCTTCTTTAAGAGCTTTCGGAGCGTTATCAACAACTTCTTTCGCTTCTTTAAGTCCAAGACCTGTAAGTTCACGAACAACTTTGATAACTTTGATTTTTTGATCTCCAGCACTAGCAAGTACTACATCAAATTCTGTTTTTTCTTCAGCAGCGCCAGCAACAGCTCCACCTACAACTGCAACAGGAGCAGCAGCTGTTACACCAAATTCTTCTTCGATTGCTTTTACAAGATCATTTAATTCAAGAACTGTCATACCTTTGACAGCTTCAATGATTTGTTCTTTAGTCATTATAATATCCTCCTAAAAGTTTAATTGTAGTTTTTTAGTTAATTGATTGTAAATAGCTTTTACTTTATTAAGCGCCTTGTTCTTCTTTTTGATCTGCAACTGCCTTAGTAGCAAGAGCAAGGTTGCGGATTGGAGCTTGAAGTACGCTAAGCAACATAGAAAGTAAACCTTCGCGAGATGGAAGTTCAGCAAGAGCTTTAATTTCTTCAACTGATGCAGTATTTCCTTCAATCACACCTGCTTTAATTTCAAGAGCTTCGTGTTTTTTAGCGAAGTCATTCAAAATTTTAGCTGGTGCTACAACATCTTCAGAGCTGAATGCGATCGCATTCGGACCTACTAATGCCTCATTAAGACCTGCGATTTCTGCAGCTTCTGCAGCACGACGAGATAATGAGTTTTTGTAAACTTTAAATTCAATGCCTGCTTCACGAAGTTGTTTACGAAGTTCTGTTACTTCAGCAACATTCAAACCACGGTAATCAACAACTACTGTAGATACGCTTGCCTTGAATTTTTCAGCAATTTCTTGTACGACAACTTTCTTTTGTTCAATTGCGTTGCTCATCTTTACACCTCCTATAGATTTTCTAGATGAACACATTCATACCGCAAAACAAAACCTCCATCTCAAAATAGACATGGAGGTTTTATGCATATAGTCACGAAAGGACTATACATATATATCGCATTACCTCGGCAGGAAATTAAGCTACAAACGAGCACCTGCTGTCTATGGTACAAATGTTATTCTATTTAACAACGTTTAAAATGATATCAGACAATACTATGAAAGTCAATATTATTTTACGTTAAATGATGATGGATCAACTTTCACGCCAGGTCCCATAGTTGAAGTAACAGAAACGCTCTTCATATAAGTACCTTTTGCTGCAGCTGGTTTAGCTTTTGCTAAAGTTTCGAATATAGTTGTAAAGTTTTCAGCCAATTTGTCAGTATCGAAAGAAACCTTTCCTACTGGAACATGGATGATACCAGCTCTATCCAAACGGTATTCAACTTTACCTGCTTTAATTTCGTTGATTGCTTTCGTTACATCGAATGTAACAGTACCAGTTTTAGGGTTCGGCATTAAACCTTTAGGTCCAAGCACACGTCCTAATTTACCAACTTCACCCATCATATCTGGAGTAGCTACGATTACATCGAATTCAAACCAACCTTGGTTGATTTTATTGATATAGTCAGCATCTCCAACATAATCAGCGCCAGCAGCTTCTGCTTCCTTAGCTTTTTCGCTTTTTGCGAATACTAATACGCGTTGAGTTTTACCTGTACCATTTGGAAGTACAACAGCACCACGAATTTGTTGGTCTGCTTTCTTAGGATCTACCCCAAGACGGAAAGCAACTTCTACTGTTGCGTCAAATTTTGCATAACTTGTCTTCTTCACAAGTTCAATCGCTTCATTAGCTGAATAAAACTTTGAACGATCAACTAAATTAAAAGCTTCTACATACTTTTTACCTTTTTTAGCCATTCTATTTTTCCTCCTCGAATGTGGTTTTAACGGAATAACCTCCCACGAATAAAGGTTGCGAGTGAATACTCATCATCGCAACCCCGTCGGACAGAAACCAATTGTTTGCATGGATTAATCTTCGATTGTGATACCCATGCTGCGTGCAGTACCTTCAACCATACGCATAGCCGCTTCAACGCTAGCTGCGTTTAAGTCAGGCATTTTTGTTTCAGCGATTTCACGCACCTTGTCACGCTTAACAGTTGCTACCTTTTTACGGTTAGGTTCACCTGAACCTGACTCGATACCAGCTGCTTTTTTAAGTAAAACCGCAGCAGGTGGGGTTTTTGTAATGAATGTAAATGAACGGTCTTCAAATACCGTAATCTCAACAGGGATAATTAAACCAGCTTGATCTGCTGTACGAGCATTAAACTCCTTACAGAATCCCATGATATTAACACCGGCTTGACCTAGTGCAGGACCGACTGGTGGAGCAGGATTCGCTTTTCCAGCAGGGATTTGTAATTTTACAATTTTGATAACTTTTTTAGCCACGAGACACACCTCCTTAAGTCCGTGATGTGGTAATAGGGGTTTCCCCTCCCACTCATCATATAAAATCTTTATTTTATTAAAGATATTCTTAATTGTTCAGTTTTCTCTCCGAGAATTTATACTGACCTAAAGAATATTACCATTTATCAAGAAATATTTCAAGTTGTTTAGGTTTATATTTTATCAATTTGTGCAAAAACAAGATCGACTGGTGTTTCACGACCAAACATATTAACACTTACTTTAGCGCGACCTTTATCAATGTCGATTTCCTCAATTTTACCAGTAAAGTTAGCAAATGGTCCTTCTTTTACTGTAACGGTTTCGCCAATTTCAAAATTAACATCCACTCGTTTTTCTTCCATGCCCATATGTTTTAAAATAACAATTACTTCTTCAGGTAAAAGTGGAGTTGGTTTTGAACCAGAACCAGCTGAACCTACAAACCCTGTTACTCCCGGTGTATTTCTCACAACATACCAGGAATCATCTGTCATAATAATTTCAACTAATACATAGCCAGGAAAGACTTTTCTCTTTACTACTTTCTTTTTGCCATTTTTGATATCTGTTTCTTCTTCTTCCGGTACTACTACTCGGAATATTTTATCTTGCATTCCCATTGACTCAACACGTTTTTCTAAATTTGCTTTTACTTTATTTTCATAACCTGAATACGTATGAACGACATACCAATTTTTTTCCATTTTTTAGGACCTGTGTCCGTCCCTCCCTAACTTATAATTATCCAAATAGCTCTATAACCAAGTGTCGTTTTCCATGTCTAGCTACGCAGCCTTTCGACTAGCAAACTTCAGGTCTCCTCCCTACGATAAGTCAACATCAGGTGAAATTTGTAATCCTAATTTCAATAGCTCGTGAACTACCTCACTGTGTTTCCTTTATCTTAGTCGAAGCCCAAAAGGAAGTACGTCGATAAACAGGCTGCTCCGCTTTTCTTTTAAACAAACGAAAAAACCCGTTAAACGGGCTAAGTGTAAGAGATGATTATTTTCCATTATACCATGTAAGATGATAAGTTATTCAAGCTAAAGTTTTTATTTCTATTGATTTAAGCTTAGAATCCATTCTACAAGTTTAGAAACACCGTAATCCACTACAACAAAAAACACTGTTAGAAAAACTACTGTCCAAATAACAGTCGTAGTGTAGCTGATCAACTCTTTTCGCTTCGGCCAGCTAACCTTTCTCATCTCAGAAGAAACATTACTAAAAAATTTCGCTATTGACATCCTTTGTACCTCCAACAAAAAACATAATAAAATAGGATAAATGATTACTTCGTTTCGCGATGAATCGTGTGTGCATTACAATGTTTACAAAATTTCTTGAGTTCTAGTCTATCTGTATGGGATTGTTTATTATCAGCGGTATAATTACGTGAACCGCATTTCTCACATGCCAATGCAACTTTACCTTGCATCATAACACCTGCAATCTATTAATGAGTACTAATAAATAATTTCTACCAAAATTAAAAGAATTACGAAAAGTACATTTTAAATATACCATTCTTTTTAAGAAATTAACATGTCAAATCTATACTTGTCAATATAAGGCTGTATTCACAAACTAAATTCACGTACTTCCAAATAACGTTCTAGTTTTCTCTTTACTCGCTGGAGTGCATTGTCAATAGATTTAACATGTCGATTTAATTCCTCTGATATTTCCTGATATGATTGTCCATCAAGATACAATGCTAGTACTTTTCTTTCTAAATCACTAAGAAGTTCCGTGATTTTCCCTTCAATATTATCGTATTTTTCCCGGTTAATAATGAGCTCTTCCGGATTCATAATTTTAGCGCCGGTAATCACATCCATTAAGGTACGATCCGACTCTTCGTCATAAATAGGTTTATCAAGAGAAACATATGAGTTAAGCGGAATATGCTTCTGCCGGGTGGCGGTTTTAATAGCAGTGATAATTTGGCGGGTAATACAGAGCTCAGCAAATGCTTTAAAGGAGGTAAGCTTGTCCTCTTTATAGTCGCGAATCGCCTTATATAGGCCTATCATACCTTCTTGAATTATGTCTTCTTTATCCGCACCTATTAAAAAATATGATCGCGCTTTAGCTCTGACAAAATTTCGATACTTATGGATAAGATAATCTAACGCTTCACTGTCTCCATTATGAACAGATTCGATCAATTGCTCGTCTTCCATGATTTCAAACTTATCGTTATGCGCTACCTCCATATTTAGGTTCACACAAATCCCCCCGAACGCGAAAGCAATAGATAGAAATATTATACATTACTGAAAATTCAAGCGTCAACACTCATTGCTTACCTCTCCGAAGTTTTTCGAAAATTTCAGCTACCTCCTTACTTAATGGTATCCTCGATACAGGCTTTTCCTCTTGGATTTCTTTTACGTTTTTCGTGATATTTTGATTATTCATTTCTACTTCTGTCAACAACTCTCTTGCAGAAATACGCAAAGCACCTTGGCCAAAAATCGCCCATTGCTCAGTATAATCCGAAGTTGCAACATGTATTTGAGTTTTTTTATTGTTAAGCTCGATCGCCATTTTTTCTATTCTTTCATCTGCAGATTCATTCTCTTTTGTGTAAATAACTTCAATATTGTAATGGCGATATTTTTTCTGGATTCCTTTCACAAAATGGGCATCAAAAACAATGATAACTTTATAACCAGTATACCCTTGATACTCTGCCATTTTTTCAATCAAGCGATCTCTTGCAGCACTAAGATTTGTCTTTTTCAGTATTCTAAGCTCTGGCCAAGCACCAATGATGTTATATCCATCCACAAGCAGTATATCCATTATTATTCACCAATGGGAGAGCGATATCGGTAAACCTCATAGATTAATAAACTGGCTGCTACAGAAGCATTTAAGGATGTTACATGTCCAACCATTGGTAAATGAACAAGAAAATCACAGTTTTCTCTAATTATTCGGCTAATACCTTTACCCTCACTGCCTATAACTATTGCTAGCGGAAGAGATCCATCCATTGTGCGATAGTCCTGACTTCCTTTTGCATCGGTACCAAAAACCCATATACCACGTTCTTTCAATTCCGCAATCGTTCTTGCTAAGTTTGTCACCCTTACAACGGGAACATGCTCAATCGCGCCAGTAGATGCCTTTGCTACAGCTCCAGTTAAGCCCACCGCTCTACGTTTTGGAATAATTATTCCGTGAACACCTGCAGCATCCGCTGTTCTTAAAATGGATCCTAGATTATGCGGATCCTCTAATTCATCCAATATTAAAAAGAAAGGTGTTTCCTGTCTTTTTTCCGCTCTAGCAAATAAATCATCTATTTCAGCATATTTATAAGCAGCAACTTGCGCGACGACACCTTGGTGATTTTCGCTCACCATCTGGTCTATTTTTTGTTTTGGAACAAACTGAACTAAAACTCTCGCATCTTTCGCTAATTGGATAATTTGCTGCATCTGCCCTCTTTGGGATCCTTCAGCAATCCAAATTTTATTGATTTCTCTTTTCGACTTTAACGCTTCTATAACAGGGTTTTTCCCACCAATATAATCCTGATCCATTGTATTTACCTCCTCCTATATATCATTTTCTGCAATATCAATTGCCAAATTTATGATCTTCTCTAGCCGCACTTTATTATCTGTTAAATATAAATATCCGATTAAAGCTTCGAAAGCAGTACTATGTCGATATGTTTGTACATCTGTATTTTTAGGAACTGTTCCGGACTTGGCGTTTCTACCTCTTCTTACAATCATTTGTTCTTCCTCTGTTATAAGCTCCTTTTGAAAAAGTTCTTTTAAAATAGCAGCTTGTGCTTTAGCGGAAACAAATTTAGTTGCCTCACGATGAAGCTGATTCGGTTTTGTTTTTCCTAAAAGGAGTAGATGGTGACGCACATGTACTTCGTATATGGCATCACCCATGTATGCAAGTGCAAGACTATTTAGTCCTCTAACATCAAAAGAAGAAGTATTTATTTCGGACATATCTTAGCCTCTTCTCCATCTGATACCTTGTGGAGTATCTTCTAGGATAATATTCATCTCTTTTAAGCGATCACGAATTTCATCTGCTAAAGCAAAATTCCGCTCTTTTCTGGCAGCATTACGTTTTTCAATTAATTCCTCAATTTCTTCGTCCAGTAGATCTTCGTTTTCCAATTTTAATCCCAATACAGAGAAGAGATTTTCAAACTGTTTCATAAATGCTTCTATTACATCATTAGATGTATTCTTTTCCCGCAAATAATAATTTGCCTGCTTAGAAAGATCAAAAAGAACAGCAATTCCGTTTGCCGTATTAAAGTCATCATCCATTTCATGAACAAATGCTTGATGAAACCCTTCTATTTTTTGCAACCATTCACGATCATCATGAGTAAGGTTTGCACTTACTGTCTTACGATGCTTCAGGTTTTGATAAGTTGTTTTAATTCTATCTAAACCTGCACCTGCATTCTCTAATAATTCCTCACTATAGTTTATTGGGTTACGATAGTGAACAGATAACATGAAAAATCTTAATACTTGCGGATCATGATGTTGGATAATATCGTGAACAAGGACAAAATTCCCCAATGATTTTGACATTTTTTCATTATCGATATTAATATAGCCGTTGTGCATCCAGTATCTAGAAAAGGTCTTTCCTGTGAAAGCTTCCGACTGGGCGATTTCATTTTCATGGTGAGGAAACGTTAAATCTTGACCGCCGGCATGAATATCAATGGTATCTCCTAAATACTTGCGGACCATTGCCGAGCATTCAATATGCCAGCCAGGTCTACCATTTCCCCATGGGCTCTCCCAGTAAATCTCCCCTTCTTTTGCAGCTTTCCAAAGGGCAAAATCCAAGGCATCCTCTTTTTTCTCCCCTACTTCAATACGTGCACCTGATTTTAAATCATCAATGGATTGGTGGGAGAGCTTTCCATACTCAGAAAAGCTTCGCGTTCTATAGTACACATCACCTGCGGATTCATATGCATATCCTTTTTCAATTAGTGATTCAATAAATTGAATGATGATATCCATATTTTCGGTTACTCTTGGATGAACGTCAGCTCTGTTGCATCCTAAAGCTGATACATCGTCAAAATATGCTTTAATAAAACGGTCTGCAATAGTTGGAACATCCTCACCAAGTTGATTCGCTGCCTTGATTAATTTATCATCGACATCCGTGAAGTTTGAAACAAAATTCACATCAAATCCACGAAATTCTAAATATCGGCGTACCGTATCAAAAACGATGGCAGGGCGAGCATTTCCTATATGAATATAGTTGTATACGGTGGGACCGCACACATACATTTTGACCTTTCCTTCTTCCAATGGGATAAACTCTTCTTTTTTTCTTGATAGCGTATTATAAATTTGAATCGGCATGTTCTTTCTTAACCCCTTTCGTTTGTAATACCTCTAATTCTTCCTGTAAATGTCTCAATTCTTTTTCAATAGCCATACATCGGTCAGCTACCGGATCAGGTAAATCACAATGATTTAAGTCTTTATTTATTCTGACTCCGTCCCGAATAACTACTCGTCCCGGAATACCAACAACCGTTGAATTGGGAGGAACATTCTTTAATACAACAGATCCAGCGCCTATTTTGGCATTTTCCCCCACAGTTATGGAACCAAGTACTTTCGCTCCTGTAGCAATTAGAGCGTTATCTTCAATTGTTGGATGTCTTTTTCCTTTTTCTTTTCCCGTTCCTCCTAATGTTACACCTTGAAATACCGTGACGTTATCACCGATCTCACAAGTCTCTCCAATCACAACTCCCATTCCATGATCGATAAAAAAACGCCTACCTATCTTAGCACCGGGATGAATTTCAATACCGGTAAAAAAACGGCTAACTTGTGAAATGACACGTGCAATAAAGAAAAATTTCCGCTTAAACATCCAGTGGGCAAACCGATGTGCCCAGACGGCATGTAACCCCGAGTAGGTTAATATCACTTCTATATAACTTCGAGCTGCAGGGTCTTGTTCAAAGACTACCTCGATATCTTCCTTTATTCTTTTAAACATGGTTTTCACTCCTTCATAATTTAATTCGGAGAGCATGGCTTTATGGAATGAACAAATCCGCTAGTCGATAGGCGCTGTTGCTAGATGAGGATAATCAAACAAGTTATCCTCGGTTATTATTCCAAAACAACAAAAAAACGCCTCTGAATAGACAGAGACGCTTCACACGCGGTTCCACTCTGTTTGAACATAGAAAATTCACTATGTCCCAACTTTCCCTTTTAACGGTAGGGTTTCCGCTTACTCCTACTTGCGAACGTTCGGAATAAGACTCAGAGGTGCATTTCAAAAAACGAGAGGCCTAAACCACTTTCAGCCGGTGATGGTTCTCTCTTAAAAGCTTCGTTCATGAACGATGAACAATGCTTTTGTAAGCAATCGCTTTTTTACTTCTCCTCATCAACACTTTAAGATATATTATCCCTGCATATCGGGTGGATAATGATTTAATATTTATTCTTACTATATAATATTTTGAACAAAATGTTAATCTAAAATACTTTGAATTCGATTAATTATTTTTTCTTTACCAAGCAATTGAATCGCTTTCGGTAAGTCTGGTCCATGAACTTGTCCGCTGACTGCAGCTCGAATCGGCATAAACAGTTTTTTCCCTTTATGTCCTGTTGCTTTTTGAACTGACTTGATTGCTTTATTAATATATTCTGCCTCAAATACTTCAAGAGCATTAATTTCCGCTAAAAAAGCACGTAAAACCTCTGGTACTTGTTCTTCTGCTAAGACAGCCTTTGCATCTTCGTCATAAGCGATCTCATCTTTAAAGAATAGCTCAGAAAGTTCTACAATTTCCGCTCCATAACTCATTTGTTCTTGATATAAGGATACTAGGTTACGAACCCAGCTGTTTTCCTCTTCTGACAATTCACTTGGTACACAACCTGCTTTGATGAGATGTGGTAATGATAGTTCTACCGCTTTATCAATGTCCACCTTTTTCATATATTGATTGTTCATCCAAGCTAATTTTTGCTTATCAAATAAAGCTGGTGATTTTGATAAACGATCAGCGTCGAAGTTCTCGATAAACGCCTCTTTCGAATACACTTCTTCTTCCCCTTTAGGTGACCAACCTAATAAAGCTATAAAGTTAAATAATGCTTCAGGCAAATATCCCAGTTCTTCGTATTGCTCAATAAATTGTATAATACTTTCATCTCGTTTACTTAGCTTCTTACGACTTTCATTGACAATAAGAGTCATATGTCCGAATATCGGTGGTTCCCATCCGAATGCCTCGTAAATCATTAATTGCTTTGGAGTGTTGGATATATGATCATCCCCTCGTAATACATGGGAAATTTTCATTAAGTAATCATCCACTGTAACTGCAAAATTATAAGTTGGAATTCCATCTTTTTTTACAATTACAAAATCACCAATTCCATCTGATTCGAAGGATACTTCTTCTTTTACCATATCATGAAAAGTATATACTTTACCTTTTGGTACTAAGAAACGAATGCTTGGCTTTCTGCCTTCCATTTCAAGACGTTCTTGATCTTCCTTTGTAAGATGGCGGCATTTCCCTGAATATTGTGGGGTTTCACCACGAGCAAGTTGTTCCTCTCGCTCTGCCTCAAGCTCCCCTTCCGTACAATAACATTTATAAGCCTGTCCATTCTCAAGCAGTTGATTATAGTATTGTTGGTAGATGTGATTTCTCTCCGACTGGCGATATGGACCATACTCGCCTTCCTTATCAACACTTTCATCCCAATCGATACCAAGCCATTTTAAATACTTCAACTGACTTTGTTCGCCGCCTTCAATATTTCGCTTTGTATCCGTATCTTCAATACGAATAATAAAGGAACCCCCTTTATTGCGAGCAAATAAATAATTGAAAAGTGCGGTTCTTGCATTTCCTATATGTAAATGTCCTGTTGGACTCGGTGCATACCGTACCCTTATATCCTTTGACATTTTGAAACGTCCTCCTCGGTTTATCTATAAGTCCTGTACTATTTTACCACTGTCATTCTTTGAAAAAAAGCGTGCTTACTTTACTTCTTGTAAAAGGACTGCTGCTTGCGAGGCAATTCCTTCACCTCGACCAGTAAAACCAAGCTTTTCCGTAGTTGTTGCTTTGACATTTACTTGTGAAATATCAGCTTCTAACAACTCGGCAATCCTTCCACGTATTTGTTCAATATAAGGAGCCATTTTAGGCTTTTGGGCAATGATAGTACAATCAATATTTCCCAAACAATAACCCTTTTCTTTAACTAAATTCCAAACATGTGATAATAACTTAGCTGAATCTGCATCTTTAAAAGCTGGATCTGTATCTGGAAAATGCTTGCCAATATCTCCTTCTCCAATCGCTCCTAAACAAGCATCTGCAACCGTATGTAATAACACATCCGCATCAGAATGTCCTAATAATCCTTTTTCATAGGGAATATGGATCCCGCCAATGATCAAGGGGCGATCCTCAGTCAATTGATGAACGTCATAACCTTGTCCAATTCGAAACATAATTTTGCTCCTTTTTGCCTTTTTTAATAACCAGAAAGTAAAGGTTTTTATCACACAAGTAATTTCAATAGTTAGTCTTGGTCTAGCGCAAGCAGCCATCAGCTAGCCGATGAGCAAGGACTTCCGCTTTTAATTATTACTTGCTCTTTGTTTTAAAATTGCCTCTGCAATATATAAATCTTCTGGTGTTGTTAATTTAATATTATCATAATCTCCTGTAACAATTTGTACTGGGTGCTGAAGCCTTTCTACTAGCGAAGCTTCATCCGTACCAAGAAAATTTTCCTGCATTGCTTGATGATGGGCCTCCCACAAAAGAGAAAAGCGAAAAGCTTGTGGAGTCTGAACCTGCCACAAGCTTGTACGCTCAATCGTCTCCACTACTTGGAAATCCTGAACTTTTTTAATGGTATCCTTGACTGGAACTGCCGCAATCGCCGCTCCCTTTACATGGGCAACCTCTGCTAATTGATGAATAACTTCATGCCTGATAAACGGCCTGGCTCCATCATGAACTAGAATAATGTCACAGTCCTTCGTAACTTGTAAACCATTAAAAACACTAAATTGTCTTTCCGTTCCCCCAAAAACCATATGAATTTTATCGGTTTTTTTGTGGGTCTGTAACAACTTCTTGAAAAAGGCTTCATCATCAGGTTGAATAACTAAAATAATTCCACTGCATTTAACATCCTCAAGGAAAACCTTAAGTGTATGAGAAATAATTGGTTTTTCCTTTAAGTGCAAAAATAATTTATTTTTCCCTGCCCCCATACGCTTTCCTTGTCCTGCAGCTGGAATAATAACCTGATATTCCATCCATTAATTCCCCTATCACCTTAATAATACTGTTTTCGTACAGATTATTATTTTTCGTATATTATTTTAAATCCTAATTTAGACCTAGTTTCGGGGCATCTTTTCTTAAAAAGTTATTCATTCTTAGCTTATATTGGGTTGTTTATAAGATTTCCAATCCATACAAGCAACAAAGTTTAAGAAAAGAGCCTTCTATAATGCTTTCTCTAATAGTTTGGGCTTAGCAAATATCATTCGGCCAGCAGATGTTTGCAGCACGCTTGTAACTAAAACATCAATCCGTTTCCCAATATAATTTCTGCCCTCTTCTACTACGATCATCGTACCATCATCTAAATAAGCAATGCCTTGATGATATTCTTTTCCATCTTTAATTAATTGAACATTTAGCTCTTCCCCAGGTAAAACAACTGGTTTAACGGCATTCGCTAAGTCATTTATATTCAATACTTGTACATTTTGCAGTTCACAAACCTTGTTTAAGTTAAAATCATTGGTAACTACAATACCATTCGTTAACTTTGCAAGTTTAATTAACTTACTGTCCACTTCCTGAATATCATCGAAGTCGCCTTCATAGATTTGCACTTCAATTGGAAGTTCTTTTTGAATTCGATTTAAGATATCTAAACCTCTTCGTCCTCTATTACGTTTCAGAGCATCAGAGGAATCAGCAATATGCTGAAGCTCCATTAACACAAATTGAGGAATAACAATAATGCCATCCAAAAATCCTGTTTGACAAATATCAGCAATTCTACCATCAATAATGACACTAGTATCCAATAGTTTCAATGTTTTTGCGTTCTTTTTTTCTTCCTCTACTTCGATATTTGCTTTCTTTTTGTTGGAACGCGAAGAAATGGTAAATAGATTCATCAATTCCTCCCGCTTTTTAAAACCAATTTGAAAACCTAGATACCCAAGCAATAAAGTTAAAAGAATCGGAATAACCGAATTCACAAATTGAATTTTAATATTACTTAATGGTATTCCCATCAAAAAGGCAACAAGCAAACCAAAAATTAAACCTAAGCTTCCAGATATAATCTCCGTAATTGGAGCCTTCACAACAGAATCCTCAAACCATTTAACAAAATCAACCACATAATCAACTGTCCAAAATGTAATGAAATAAAATATAATAGCGCCTAAAATTGCAGTAACATAAGAATTATTAAGAAAGATAATATCGTGTACATTAAATAGTTTAAATAATTCAGGTATTAAAAATATACCTAGTGTTCCTCCTATTATTAGAAAGCATGCTTGCACAATTCTTTTTAACATTATTTCACCTCCTCTATTAATTATAAACAATTTCTTAAGTTTAAAACGTAATATCGATGAATATTTTTATTTTGTAATGGAATGGTTAATTTATTGTTATATCGAAATATAAATTTGTACATTTGTAATACATATCCCCTCATCAATATAGTGTATTTAGGCTGTTTTCGTATGATTGTTTCTTTTCGTCATTTATTATCAATCCTAACAAGACTCTCTTTCGGGGCATCTTTTCTTGCTGGTTTCTTCAGTTTTAGCCAAATAAAGTCTAAAGCTAAAGTTTTCGAATTCTAAAAGCATCAAAGTTTAAGTAAAGATCCTTTATAACTGGCGATCAGCGAATATTTGCTCTTTAATTAATTGCAGTCCATCTTTTATCTTACGTGCTCTAACTTCACCAATTCCTTCTACATCATCCAGTTCATCAACAGTAGCACGTAGTATATTGGGAAGAGCCGAGAATGTATCTATTAGATTCTCCAATATTATCATTGGAAGTCTTGGAATCTTGCTTAATACTCTATAACCTCTCGGAAAAACCGTTTCATCCTGATGAATGAAATTATTATATCCTAATAACTTCATCACAACGTTATCGTCTAAAACATCTGAACTTACCATATCCTGAAATCTTACAAGGAGATCGATTGGTTTTGCCTTTTGCTCAAATGCATAATCTCTTATGATCAACATTGCCTCCTCTTCAATATCTGTCATAAGCTCTTTCATTTGTAACCGGACTAAACGTCCTTCTGTCCCTAATTCGTTTAGATAAGTAATCAGTTCTTTTTTTATCCTTATGACCATCTCTAATCGATGGAGTACTTGCAATAAATCACTATATGTTACAAGTTCTTCGAATTCCAAAACTGATAGATTAGCTATACTTTGATCTAACACAACCTTGTATTTTTCTAACGTTTGAATAGCCTGATTTGCCTTTGTCAAGATAACCCCGATGTCTTTTAAAGCATAGCGAAAGCTTCCTTGATATAACGTAATAACATTTCTTCTTTGCGAAATAGCAATAACAAGTGATTTTGTTTGCTTAGCAACTCTTTCAGCTGTTCTATGTCTCATCCCTGTTTCAGAGGAAGAAATGGAAGCATCAGGCGCCAATTGGGCATTAGCAATTAATATTTTACTTCCTGTTTCATTTAATATAATTGCTCCGTCCATTTTAGCTAATTCGTATAAATAACTTGGACTAAAATTGCAATTTATCGTGAATCCACCATCTACCAATACTTTAAACCGATCATTATAACCAAGGACAATTAATCCACCAGTGTTTGCACGCAACACATTATCAATACCTTCTCTTATTGGTGTCCCAGGTGCGATTAATTGCAGAATCTCTGACATCGATTTTTGTTGGGGCCTTTTTTCTTCCATCCAATCACCCTCCTAATGCATGCTGTAACGCTTCCTTTACTGTTGAAACACCAATAACTTGAATCCCGCTTGGTATTTTCCAGCCACCTAGATTATTATTCGGAATGATCACGCGATTAAAGCCTAATTTAGCCGCTTCCTGCACACGTTGTTCGATTCTGGATACTCTTCTAACCTCACCCGTTAGTCCGATTTCACCAATAACGATATCATCAGCTTTTGTCGGTACATCACGGAAGCTGGAAGCAATACTTACTGCAATTGCCAAATCAACAGCCGGCTCATCAATTTTCACACCGCCTGCAACCTTCAAATAGGCATCTTGATTCTGCAGAAGCATACCGACTCTTTTTTCCAAAACAGCCATTATTAGATTTACTCTGTTATAATCTATCCCCGAAGCCATTCTTCTTGGTGTAGGAAACATAGAGGGTGAAATAAGTGCCTGTATCTCTACTAAAATAGGTCGTGTACCTTCCATAGAGGCAACAACGGTTGAACCTGAAGCACCTTTGGACCTTTCCTCTAAAAATATTTCAGACGGATTCGCCACCTCTTCAAGACCCAATTCTTTCATTTCAAATATCGCCATTTCATTTGTAGAACCAAAACGATTTTTTACAGCTCGTAAGATACGGTAAGAATGATGTCTCTCACCTTCAAAATAAAGAACCGTGTCAACCATATGCTCTAAAAGGCGTGGTCCGGCAATATTTCCTTCTTTTGTAACATGCCCGACAATGAAAATCGCAATACCATTTGTTTTCGCAATTCTCATTAATTCTGCCGTACATTCTCTTACTTGTGAAACACTACCCGGTGCTGATGTTACCTCAGGGTGAAATATAGTTTGAATGGAATCAATAATGACAAAATTGGGGTTTAAATCTTGAATGGTTTGTTGAATTACTTCAAGATTTGTTTCAGAAAAAACATATAGTTCATTTGAAGTAATTTGGAGGCGATCTGCTCGAAGTTTTGTTTGTTTCACAGACTCTTCCCCGGAAATATATAAAACTTTATGTTGATGTGTTGATAGCTGGGATGATACTTGAAGAAGCAATGTCGATTTACCAATCCCAGGGTCTCCCCCAATTAAGATTAAGGATCCAGGTACCACGCCTCCTCCTAACACTCTATTTAGTTCAATTAGATCCGTCTCTACTCTCGCCTCTTGTTCTGATTGAATCGTGTTAATAGGAGCGGCCTTTACTGCTGTACCTGGAGCTGTATGTAAAAAAGCACCTTTTGGTTTGCTAATGACAGAAACTTCCTCCACCATTTGATTCCATTCATTACAGCTTGGGCATCTTCCCATCCACTTAGGAGACTCATACCCGCAAGATTGGCAAATAAATTTCGTTGTTTTCTTTGCCATTTTTTACTTCCTTTCTATATATCTATGCATAATCAAAATCAGAATTACTATTTTGGAAAAAATACAAATAAGTAAATAACTTCCAATTTTAGAAATAATGTGGTTGTTTCCTTATCATTCGATTCTCTTACCATAAGGAAACAACCCACAACTATTAATTACTTATTATAGACGTGCCAACTAATTAAATGGTTTCATTTAATTATGAAAATCCTAAGATAATGTTCCAGTCATTTCTGAAGAATGAACGACAAATTTACCATCTTTTACATCAATTACTACATGCTGCCCTTCTAAAATTGTACCTTTTAATAACTCTTCTGATAGGCGATCTTCAATATGTTTTTGTATCGCACGACGAAGTGGCCTTGCACCATATTCTGGATCGTATCCTTCTTCAGCAATTTTTTCCCTTGCAGCCTCTGTTAACTCTAATTCAATTTTTTGTTCCTTTAAGCGTTTTGTTAATTCTTCAGACATAAGGGATACAATTTGTTTTAGTTGGTCTCTTTCTAACGCATGGAACACGATCATCTCATCCACACGATTTAAAAATTCTGGACGGAATGCCCTCTTAAGTTCTTCCATTACCTTGCTCTTCATATCCTTATAGTCTTGGTTACTACTATCTTGGATATTGAAACCAACATATTTATTTCTTTTTAAAGCCTCAGCACCAACGTTAGAAGTCATTATTACTACGGTGTTTCGAAAATCGACTGTACGTCCTTTAGAATCTGTCAATCGACCGTCCTCTAATACTTGAAGCAATATATTAAAAACATCAGGATGTGCTTTTTCAATTTCATCTAGCAAAATAACCGAATAAGGTTTTCTGCGTACCTTTTCTGTTAATTGTCCACCCTCTTCGAACCCAACATACCCTGGAGGTGACCCTACAAGTCTTGAAGTTGAATGTTTCTCCATGTATTCAGACATATCGATGCGGATCATCGCATCTTCATCTCCAAACATTGCTTCCGCAAGTGCCCTAGCTAATTCTGTTTTTCCAACACCCGTTGGTCCTAGGAAAATGAACGAGCCGATTGGACGTTTTGGATCCTTCAATCCAGCACGCGCACGTCGAACCGCTTTAGAAATAGCCCTAACAGCTTCTTCTTGCCCGATTACTCGTGAGTGAAGAAGTTCTTCCAGATTTAATAATCGATCGGTTTCTGTTTGCGCTAATTTGGAAACAGGAATTCTAGTCCAGCTTGATACAACATTTGCAATATCTTCTACTGTTACTTCGCTATTTTCTTGTCCTTGTTTTTCCTTCCATGACTTTTTCGTTTCTTCTAGCTTTTCTCGTAAGCGTTGTTCTGAATCGCGCAGAGATGCGGCTTTTTCAAATTCTTGGCTTTGAACTGCAGCATCTTTTTCTTTTTTAATTTCTTCTAGCTTAGCTTCTAATTCCTTTAAACTTGGTGGTGTTGTATAGGAACGTAATCGAACCTTAGAGCCTGCTTCATCAATTAAGTCAATTGCCTTATCAGGTAAAAATCGATCAGAAATATAACGATCGGATAATTTTACTGCAGCTTCAATTGCCTCATCCGTAATTGAGACGCGATGATGAGCCTCGTAACGATCACGAAGTCCCTTTAAAATTAAAATAGATTCTTCAGTTGTTGGTTCGTCGACTTGGATTGGCTGGAAACGTCTTTCCAAGGCTGCATCTTTTTCAATATACTTCCGATATTCATCAAGCGTTGTTGCGCCAATACACTGAAGTTCACCACGAGCTAAGGACGGCTTTAGGATATTTGACGCATCGATTGCTCCTTCTGCACCGCCTGCACCTATTAATGTATGCAACTCATCAATAAATAGAATAATATTTCCCGCTTGGCGAATCTCATCCATTACCTTTTTTAAACGATCTTCAAATTCACCACGGTATTTTGTCCCTGCAACAACCGTACCCATATCTAAGGTCATCACACGTTTATCACGAAGAGTTTCAGGCACCTCATTATTTACAATTTGTTGTGCCAGGCCTTCCGCAATCGCAGTTTTACCAACACCTGGTTCCCCTATGAGGACAGGGTTATTTTTTGTTCTTCTACTTAACACCTCGATAACCCGTTGAATTTCCTTGCTTCGACCAATTACTGGGTCAAGTGTTTCTTCGCGAGCAATAGCAGTAAGGTCTCGAGCAAGACTATCTAATGTTGGTGTATTAGCATTTGAAGTGGATCCACCTTGATGATTTCCGGTTTCATTACTTCCAAGAAGCTGAAGAACTTGTTGGCGCGCTTTATTGAGACTAACGCCTAAATTGTTCAACACTCTTGCTGCCACACCTTCTCCTTCCCGAATTAAACCTAACAATATATGTTCAGTTCCAACATAAGAATGTCCAAGCTTACGCGCTTCATCCATAGACAATTCAATTACTTTTTTAGCACGTGGTGTATAATGAATGGTTTGCCCAGAATCTTGTCCTTTGCCAATCAAATTTTCTACTTCCGTTTGAATTTTTTCTGCACTTAGTCCAAGCCCATACAGTGCTTTTGCTGCTATTCCTTCTCCCTCTTGAACTAATCCTAGTAATATATGCTCTGTACCGATATTATTGTGGCGTAAACGAATCGCTTCTTCTTGTGATAATGCAAGAACTTTTTGTGCTCTTTCTGTAAAACGGCCAAACATCATAAGGATCTCCTCCTAACTATTATTCACTTCTTCAAGTTTTAAGCGTTCCCTAATTAGCGAAGCTCTTCTAATATCCCGTTCATGTGGGCGAAGAGGTCCTCCGGCATATTGCTGTAAAAATCCTGGTTGCGTTAATATCATTAATTCATTAAGTATAGATTTTGATACGTTTTTTATATATCCTGTATCAATACCCAGTCGTACATCTGAAAGACATTGTGCAGCTTCTTTTGATTCTATAATGCGACTATTTGCCAACACACCGTAAGAGCGATACACTCTATCTTCTAATTGTATGTTAGAGGTTTTTATCAATGCTTCTCTGGCTGACCTTTCCTGTGCGATAATTTGCTGAACAACACTTGTTAAATCTGAAACAATATCCTCTTCTGTCTTTCCTAATGTCATTTGATTAGAGATTTGAAATATGTTACCAAGAGCTTCGCTGCCTTCTCCATATATTCCTCTTACCACTAATCCAAGCTGATTGATTGCAGGAATAATTCGATTTATTTTCTGAGTTAAAATAAGACCTGGTAAATGAACCATAACAGATGCTCTCAATCCAGTTCCAACATTTGTTGGACAACTTGTTAAATAACCGAACTTTTCATTAAAAGCATAGTGTATATGTTCTTCTATTACATCATCTATTATATTTGCTTTTTCTAAAGCATCCTTTAATTGTAATCCTGGGAAAAGACATTGGATCCGAATATGATCTTCCTCGTTAATCATGATACTAACATCTTCATCATCTGTTAATATGACAGCCCCGTGCGAAGAATCATCTGCAAGATTAGGACTTATTAGGTGTTTCTCAACCAGCACTCTTTTTTGGAGGGGTTGTAAATCATCCATTCTTAACAAATCTATTTGACTTCGGTCTTCTTTTATTATGTTAAAAATCTCCGTAACTTCCGTTATAATTTTCTTTGCTTGTTCAGGGCTATATATGGTTGGGAAAAAATGTTCTTTAAAGTTACGGGCTAAACGAATTCGAGAACTTAAAACAATATCAGAATCCGGTCCATCTTGGCTCATCCATGAACTAATCGCTTTATATAAAAATTTTTCTAGAGTCATTAGGCTTCTCCTCCTTCGGTTTGAAGCCTAGCCTCTAATGCACGAACCTCATCACGAATTTCTGCAGCTCTTTCAAATTCTTCATTTTGAATAGCAACTTGCAGGTCGGTTCTAAATTGGTTAATTTGCTTTTTAATTTGAATAGAACCCCCAATTCTTTTAGGGATTTTGCCATGATGCTCATAATTACCGCTGTGAAGTCTTTTTAATATAGGAGTTAATTGATCTTTAAAGGCTTCATAACAATGTGAACATCCAAATTTGCCTACATTCAGAAATTGTTTGAAGGTCATTTTACAATTATCACACTGTAAAATATCGTTTCTAGGAATCTCTTCTTGTTTTGTTTGTTGCAAGATTGGATCATAATTAAATAATCCTGCTAATAAGTTATTGATAGAAAAACCTGGCTCTCCGTCAAACATGAACAATTCACCTTTATCTTGGGCACATTTTTCGCAATAGTGAAGTTCTGTTTTCTCTCCATTTATTATTTTGGTAAAGTATAGAGTCGCCGGGCGTTCTTGACACTCTTGACAAATCATGACTTACACCTCTTCACTACTTGTATTTCAATGTCATTAGCATAGCCTTCAGTATTCTTGCTCTAAGTTCATCTCTATCAGGTAATTCAAGGTACAGTACAGAACGATCCATTACGCATAACATAATTTTTGCTTCTCTTTTAGATATTACCTCTTCCTCCACTAATCTAATGATGACATCTGCTGCGTTTGACTGGGAGATACGATTTTTAATAAGTAAAATAAGCTGGTCAATTAAATGCGCCTGATCATGGCTTTTTACCTTCATGATTCGAATATAACCGCCTCCACCTCTTTTACTTTCCACCACATAACCTTTTTCTATAGTAAATCGAGTATTTATTACATAATTTATTTGAGATGGCACGCATTGAAATTTATCCGCTATTTCACTTCTTTTAATCTCAACAATTTCACTGCCATTCAATTCCAATACTTTCTTCAAGTAGTTTTCTATGATGTCAGATATATTTTTCATCAAGTCCACCTCCTTACTACGGCTTGACTTTGACTATATTTGACTTTAATTATACATTATTATTAGAAAAGTGCAAGCGGTTCAGTTTTCATATATGTAGGCAGCTTTTAACATATTGCAGTATATCCTATGTAAAAAAACAATTTTGGTTAATTGTATGAGTTTGTTTCTAAATATCAGTTTCACCAAAGAACTTTTAAAATAAAACAAGGAACGTGCAAAGATAATAATTATTTATGAATACTTTTCCCACTAAAATACTTCCACTAAACGTAGTGAATTAAAGAAAAAAACATTACATATCTTCTTTTTCGTAATCTAGGGGCCTAATCTCGTGAATTTCTTGCTTAATCTCGTGATTTGTGCCTGAATGCTCGTGAAAACGGCAGCTAATCTCGTGAATTTAGCGTTTAATCTCGCGAAATGTGACTTTAGACCTAATTTGAACATATAAAAAAAGCCACATACGCAAAACCTGTGACTTATCTGTTTGCCTGGCAATGTCCTACTCTTGCAGGGGGAGAGCCCCCAACTACCATCGGCGCTGAGAAGCTTAACTTCCGTGTTCGGGATGGGAAC